>JAPLQS010000018.1 GCA_026399575.1 Nitrosospira sp.
GGGATAATGCCCCGACCGAAAGCTGGTTCAATAGTTTCAAGAACGAGCGGGTACACGGACTTCGTTATGAGACTCGTGCAGAGATGACTAGCATGAGCTTTGAATATATCGAGGTACTCTATAACCGGAAACGGCAGCACTTAACACTGGGCTATAAGTCGCCAATACGGTTTCTGGATGACTGGCTTAATGCCCAGCAGAAAGAAAAACTGGTAGCATGAACCCCACCTCTTGGAAGACGAAAAACCGGGGGAACCTCAGAAATGAAGAAAGCTGAAAACGAAATGCAAGCAGCAAAAGTAAAAATGGATAGAGTAAGAAAAGTATTGGAAAAATCTTCGCAGAAAGGTGTGACTGTATGCCAAAAATAACCAAAGCCGTTTTTCCCGTAGCAGGTCTGGGTACCCGCTTTCTGCCCGCCACCAAGGCCAGTCCCAAGGAAATGATGCCGATTGTGGACAAGCCGCTGATTCAGTACGCGGTGGAGGAGGCCGCTGCGGCGGGTATCACGGAAATGATTTTTATCACCGGGCGCAACAAGCGGTCCATCGAAGACCATTTCGACAAAGCTTACGAAATGGAAATGGAGTTGGAAGCGCGTGGCAAGAGCGATGCCCTGAAAATACTGCGCAGTATTATGCCCAAGAATATTTCCTACATTTATATCCGTCAGCCGGAAGCCTTGGGGTTGGGCCACGCTGTGCTATGCGCACGACCCGTGGTGGGGAATGAGCCATTCGCAGTGCTGCTGGCGGATGATCTGATCGACAGCGCTGATCCGGTCATTCGGCAAATGACCCGGTTGTATGAGCAGAGCCGTTGTTCGATACTGGGCGTGCAGAACATCGCGTTGCAAGATACGATGCATTACGGCATCGTCAAATGCGAAACAGAAGAAAAGGGGCCGCACCTCATTACCGGTATCGTGGAAAAACCCAAACCCGAGAACGCACCTTCAACGCTGGGCGTAGTAGGACGTTATATTCTTACTCCCGGAATTTTTGCGCATCTGGAGAGAGTCAAACCCGGCGCTGGTGGTGAAATCCAGCTTACCGACGGCATCGCTTCATTGTTGCAGGAAGAGCAGGTGCTGGCTTACGAATTTTCCGGAACCCGTTACGATTGCGGAACCAAGCTGGGCTACCTCAAAGCGACTATCGCACTGGCACTCAAACATTCTGAAGTGGGGAAAGAGTTTGCCGCTCATCTGGCGAGCCAGAGCGGCAATAATTGCTGCGACACACCTGCTGATTAATGGCGCGCTAACACCTTGAGTCACATCCATCACCAAGGAAACTGATGCTTGCTGCCGCAGAAGCAAAACGGATACTTGATACGGCGGAACTGATTTACTCGGCTGACGTCGTGGCTGACACCGTCAGCCGCATGGCAGCGGATATCACCGCGACACTTGCAGATCGCTATCCGCTGGTGCTGAGCGTGATGGGCGGTGCGGTAGTGTTTACCGGACAACTGCTGCCGCTGCTGAGATTCCCGCTGGATTTCGATTATATCCATGCTTCTCGCTACCATAACAATACCAGTAGTGGCCAGATCGAGTGGAAAGTGATGCCCAGGGAAAACGTGCAGGGCCGGGTGGTGCTGGTGCTGGATGACATTCTTGACGAAGGCGTTACCCTGGCCGCAATCCGCGAACGGATCATGGAAAACGGCGCAGCAGCCTGCTACAGCGCTGTTCTTGCCGACAAGGATATCGGCCACTCCAAGCCGATCAGTGCGGACTTTGTGGGTGTTACACTGCCGAATCGCTATGTGTTCGGCTTCGGTATGGATGTGCACGGCGCATGGCGGAACCTGCCTGCGATTTATGCAATGAAAGATTGAAATTTTTCCATTACGCCTGACTTCTGAAAAATATGCTCGCAATCATCGGTGGTACCGGCATGACCCAGCTTGCCTGTCTTGAAATATCGCATCGACAGGTCATGCGCACACCTTATGGAGAACCATCCGGGCCGCTGACATTTGGCAAGATCAGCAACCACGAGATCGTGTTTCTGGCACGCCACGGCTATGGCCACACCATCCCGCCGCATGCGGTGAACTATCGCGCCAACCTGTGGGCGCTGCAATCACTCCAGCCGACACGGGTGGTGTCGGTGGCATCGGTGGGCGGCATCCGTGCCGATCTCACGCCTGGCATGATTGCGGTTCCTGATCAGATTATCGATTACACTCACGGTCGCAAATTTACCTATTTTGATGGCAGCGACAGAGCGGTTACCCATATTGATTTCACCGAACCCTACTGCCCGATTACGCGCGGACGCCTGCTGGAGGGGGCAAAGCGGGCAAACGAGAAAATAATCGACGGTGGCGTTTACGCCGCCACCCAGGGGCCGCGTCTTGAAAGCGCAGCGGAAGTCAACCGGCTGGAACGGGATGGCGCCGATATGGTGGGCATGACCGGGATGCCGGAAGCGGCATTGGCGAAGGAACTGGGGCTGTGCTACGCGACCCTCGCGGTAGTGGCCAATTATGCGGCGGGACGGGGGACAAGTGCGCATGTCATCCGTCTGGAAGATGTGCATGCCGTGCTGGAAAAAGCGATGGTCAGTGTCAGAGATATTCTTGAACAACTGGTGGAACTCGATGTCGATTAGAACCGTTCTGAGAATGGGCGATCCGTGTCTGCTGAAAGTGGCGGACAAGGTGGAGAAATTTAATACTCCTGAACTCAATATGCTGATTCAGGACATGCACGACACCATGGAAGCTGAGGATGGCGCGGGATTGGCGGCGCCGCAGATTGGTGTCAGTCTGCAAGTGGTGATCTTCGGCGTGAAGTCCAATCCACGCTATCCCGATGCCGAGGAAGTGCCTTACACCGTATTGCTGAATCCCGTGTTGACACCGCTCACGCAGGAGGTGGAACAGGATTGGGAAGGCTGTTTGAGTGTTCCGGGTCTGCGCGGCATGGTGCCGCGCTTTGCCAGGCTGCGTTACCGGGGATTCGATCAGTATGGCAAGCCCATCGACCGCAGTGTGGGTGGTTTTCACGCGCGCGTGGTGCAGCATGAATGCGATCACTTGCAAGGCATACTCTATCCGATGCGCATTACCGATTTTCGTCTGTTCGGTTATACCGAGGTGCTGTTTCCGGGGCAGGCGCTGATGGATGAGTAAACATCACCCGAGGGATTTACAATTTCAGTTCGAAAGTAAAACGAGGCGATGACGGACGAACGCCGCAGACAGTACGATTAGTACGGCAAGGCGAGAATAAGGATATCAACGAAGTGTCACTGATGAAATGGAATTGGAATCAGGGCTTCACTACCACCAGTATCACCACTGCAATCAATATCACCACCGGAATTTCATTGAACCAACGGTAATAGACATGGCCATGCTGGTTACGGTCATGTTTGAAATCGGCCAGCAACTTGCCGCAGTAAAGATGGTAAACAACCAGCACCGCCACCAGCGCCAACTTGGCATGCAGCCAGCCACCGGAAAAACCATAGCTCAGCCAGAGCCATACACCGAATACGATGGTCAGCACCGCACCCGGCGTCATGATGCCGTAAAAGAGCTTGCGCTCCATCACCTTGAAGCGTTCGATACTTGGCCGGTCATCGCTCATGGCATGATAGACAAACAGGCGCGGCAAGTAGAACAGGCCGGCAAACCAGGTGACCATGAAAATGATATGCAGCGCTTTGATCCAGAGCATTTAATTTCCTTTTATGCGGAAGCGACAGGTTATTGCATCAGGCGCTTCCACGCCAGTTCCATTTCTATATACTACCATCCGGGCTGTGAGTTGGAATAATCCTGGATTGCTTATCAGCCCGTTCGTGGTGAGCCCTTCGATAAATTCAGGAGAGCCTTGTCGAACCGCACTACATGGCATTATGTAAGGGGAGTGGCTGCATGAACATGATTAAAACACGCGCGGCGGTTGCCTGGGCTCCGGGTCAGCCTTTGCGCATCGAACAAGTCGACCTGATGCCGCCGCAAAAAGGCGAAGTACTGGTGCGAATTGTGGCCACAGGCGTATGTCATACCGATGCCTACACCCTTTCCGGGAAAGATCCCGAAGGCCGATTCCCCACGATACTCGGCCACGAAGGTGGCGGCATCGTCGAAGCCCTGGGCGAAGGGGTAACCAGCGTGGCCGTGGGCGATCACGTGATTCCGCTGTATACCCCGGAATGCGGCGAGTGCAAATTCTGCAAATCGGGCAAAACCAACTTGTGCCAGGCGATCCGTGCAACCCAGGGGCAAGGGTTGATGCCTGACGGCACCACGCGTTTCTCCAAGGATGGAAAGCCCATTTATCACTACATGGGCACTTCGACTTTCTCCGAATATACCGTGATCCCCGAAATTTCCCTGGCAAAAATCAGCAAGGAAGCGCCGCTGGAGAAAGTCTGTCTGCTCGGCTGCGGCGTGACCACCGGCATGGGCGCCGTTGCCAATACCGCGAAAGTGAAAGCGGGCGATACCGTAGCAGTGTTCGGTCTCGGCGGCATCGGTCTGGCCGTGATCATCGGTGCAGTCATGGCCAAAGCCGCACGCATTATTGCGATCGACATCAATCCCGGAAAATTCGAGATTGCCCGGCAACTGGGCGCCACCGATGTGGTGAACCCCAAGGATTACACCAGGCCGATCCAGGAGGTGATCGTCGAGATGACCGGCGGTGGCGTGGATTTTTCCTTCGAATGCATCGGCAACGTCAAGGTGATGCGTTCAGCGTTGGAGTGCTGTCACAAGGGTTGGGGCGAATCGGTGATCATCGGCGTGGCCGGTGCCGGTGAAGAAATCTGCACCCGTCCGTTCCAGTTGGTGACCGGGCGCGTATGGCGCGGTTCGGCGTTTGGCGGGGTGAGAGGCCGCAGCGAACTGCCGGGCTATGTGCAACGCTATCTGGACGGTGAATTTGAACTCGATACTTTCATCACCCACACCATGGGGTTGGAGCAGATCAACCAGGCATTCGATCTGATGCACGCGGGCGAATCGATACGCACGGTGATTCATTTCGACAGGTAGTTCCAGTTCGATCTGACGGTCTGTGTCGTGCCGGGGCAAGGCTGTCAAGCGTTAACCAACAGCCGACCCCGGCACGAAATGACACGTCCTGTCACACACCTCATCGCCGGGCTTGTTTAGTGAGGTAAGCTTTCCAGGCGATCTTTGAGATGTTGCGTCCGTTCTTTGGTTCTCAACCCGAGACACTGGAACGTATCTGCCCCTTCATATTTGCAGTCGATATTTCTAAATGTATTCCACTGTCTCTGAGATTTTCTCAAATTCTCTTTATCCTTAGTGCTCAGTTTTTCCATCAATTGTTTTTGAACATTTTTTAGTTCAGCCTCGGCAGTTTGATACTCTGCCACTTTCGTGTCCTGAGCGTAGGTCAAGCCTGTCAAGGATGACCCCATCCAAATAATTAGAAGCTTAACCACATATCCCAACATGTTTTTTTTCGTCATTATTTTCTCCTAGTGCACTCAAAATAAATAGTGAATTGCTGTCAATTTAGTACCAGTAACTGAGAGAAGGTTTTCATCATACGGCAGCGTATGACCGGATGTAAATCCTGTATTGAATCGCCTGACACCTCGAACATAATAACATTGAGTGGCCGGAGTGGGAGTATGTCAAAGGGCTGTTTTGTGTCGAACGCAATCGCTCTCGCTTTTAGTCATTTGATAATGCGTAGAACGGCCAGTCCGTATTGTGTATCGGCGCATGATTGGCCACAAACCAATCTCATTTGATCGGCTTTATCACCAGCCGGTTTCTAACTTCTTTTACTCCAGTCACCGCACCCGCCAATACTTTGGCCATATCGCTATTGGCCGGCGAGTCGACTGATCCGCTTAACGTCACTACGCCTTTTGCGGTATCAACGCTGACTTGCAGCGTCTTGAGACCGGGCTCGGCAAAAATGGCTGCTTTGACCTTGGCCGTAATTTCGGCGTCATCGATGACTACAACAGCTTTCTCGCCTTGTTCGCCCAGTTTTTCAACAACTTTATCGGCCACCTCACCTATTTTTTTACCGGCCTCACCAACTGTCTGGTCTATCTTTTTACCTGCGGTCTCTGCCGGTCCCGGCTTGTCGCATGCAATAAGTCCAACGGTGATGAGCAGTGAAATGCCGATTAATTTGATGAAATTCTTTGAGGAATTCATTTTGACTCCTTGAGGGTCTCAGTCATGGCGGGATGAATTATGCACTACGGCTCAGCGCTTGCTCAACATGGTGAAATCTTTTGCGTAGCCATGCAGCTTGTGGGTCAAATGCAGGCGTTGTTTCGGCGTCAGCATGGCATCAAGCTCCAGCATCAGTTGCCGCAACTGTTTCACCCATTGCGCCCAGACTCGCTCATGTTCGGCGCTGCGACCGTTTCCCCAATCTGTCAGCCATTGCCTGAGACCGTCTTCCAGCTTGTCCTTCGGCAGTCTGGCTTCGAGCAGTTCGCGCAGCATTCTCTGGCGGGTGGCACGGTGTGCGTAGCGATGCTCGGCACTCTGCGGAAAAGCTTTCACCATCGCGGTGACCCGTTCTTTCTGGTTCGGTTCAAGCGTCCCCACCAAGTCTTCGATACGTTCCAGCGACCGCTTCACGCGCTTCTTTTCCAGCGTTTCGGGGGTGCCGTCAAGATGCTCCTTGCGGAATTTTGCATTTTCTTTGGCAAACTTCGCGTCCATGGCGCTGAACTGGGCTGGTTCCATGGTCCCCAGCACACCGGCCAGATCACCGGCAACATAATGCATCAGCGCTTCTCTGCGTGCCTCCATCGCGTCATCCATCCAGTCCAGATCAGCCGGTTTGAGTCCGGCCTCGACACGTCTGGCCGTTTCGGTACACAACATGGCGTATTTCGGCAATTCTTCCTTGCGGTGCCAGGCATGCACGCGCCGCAAATCCCGTTCGAACTGCGCCTGCTGGTGGGTGTTGAAATCGAAGTAATCGGAGACAACCCAGCGTATCGCCATATCGACATTATTGTAGGCGACGGTGACGACGCTGCACCCGCTCAGCAGCAGGAGCAGTAGCGGCAGCAACAGTTGACGCAGTGAGATTCTGGACAAACGCATTATGGCAATTGAAGGTACAGTCTGAAATCAGTCGTCACTTCTCATCCACTGCACCAGCAGGATCACTCCCAGAATGAATCCCAGACCCAGAACAGCCTTTACAAATTCCTTGGCGAACCAGAACACCATGGATTCGTATAGATCCAATTGGTCATCTCCTTTGCAGAAAGTTTACGGGTGCTCACTTTCGTGACCACCACCACAGCAGTAGCGACAGTAGTACCGATACCAGCAGACCCGTGGCCAACGGAAAGTAAAAACTGAAGTTTTCCCGCTCGATGGTGATATCTCCCGGCAGTCGTCCCAAAGGTAGCTTCGACAGCCAGGGCCACGCCAGTCCCACCAGTAACAACAACAGGCCGAGCAGAATAAGCAGACGTTGCATAAGGGCTATCTGACTCCACTACAGGGATTGTACCTTTTCTCCCTATCTGGGATTCTTCAGTAATTTTTCGGGCAGCAGGCGCGCATCTTCAGATCCAACTATCGGGAAAATCCCGCGGTTCTCGTCATCAATGGAGAACTGTGCTTGCCAGATGCGGCCGCTATCCTGATCCAGCATCAGGAAGTTCCACATATTATCAGTCAGGTACAAGGTAAAACGTCCGTTCTTGCCATCGCCTGCCAGCGCTTCTGTATTGATCGGTGTGCGAGTCCGATTATCATCGTTATCCACGCTGAACTGCACCTGCCAGAGGCGGCCGGTCTGGGTATCGAGCTCCAGGAAATTCCACATGTTTCCGGTCTTGAACAGACGATAGCGCACCTCCAGTCGTTGTGGCGGGTCAGTTTCAAATTTCATTTTATCGGCAGCATGCGCGCTCAAAGTGCTGCCATATCCGAGCCATACGGCCAGAATAATAGTGAGGTGGAAATGGAGAAATCTCATGGGTCGTTCGCTAGAAGGGAGGTTCTTTAGTTGGAAAGGCATGCAGATTCTGTGTGCCCGCTTGTGCGCCATGGGTGCAGGATCAATCAGCAAGCAGGTCGGACTGTTCAAAGCAGATTGAATGCGAACCGCCAGATTACATCTATAGGAGAAAAGAAATCCTGCTCAAACTGTCTGGGTTAACAGACACTTCCCCGTATTTCACGGGGAAGTGTGTTTACTGGAGATGCAAATCACGCCTTACTTCTTTGTTTCGTGACACTTCACTTTTTTTCTGGCATCGGTTGGATCCATAATTGTCTCGCCTGGTTTTTTATCCTTGCAGTCCATTTCGATCAGTTTAGTCCGGGCGGAGGTGTGTGAATGGGTTAAGCCAATTTCTTCTGTGCTATGTTGTTCTGCCAGGGCGGCAGTCGAACCGAATACGAATATCGCGGCAACACTAGCGGCAAGTAATTTGTTCATTTTGATCCCTCTTTTAAAGTTGGCTGAAGGTTGATTTATCAACACCGGGCTGCTTTTCCGGCTACAGTTTTAACGCGCCCAAATCCGACACTTCTATCTTCATAAAGGTAAGAGCGGACTCGCGATTTATCATAACAGTGTTTCCTTCTTAGTCAAGTTCGGATTTTCTGGGCTGGCACAGGTAGGGGGGGATAGAGGATGCTTATTTTTCCAGCCAGATTAAATTTGATTCGCTACAGCCAGTCCTGAAACTCTTTGTCGATCGTTGGTGTTTACAGTCGGCATGAGTCGAGCATGATGCGCCGGAGAATATGCAGCCGGCCGTGAAAGAAATGCTCCGCACCAGGGATTACCATCACCGGCAGTTCCTGTGGTGCCGCCCAGTTCAGCACGGATTGCAGCGGCACCACGTCGTCCCGGTCACCGTGGATAATCAATGTGCTGGCAGCATGACCGGCAACAGGTGGTGCTTTCAGTCGCTCCACCGAGGGCGCCACCAATACAAGTTTCTGCGGGTTGAGCCGTTGCGCCGCGTATGCCTGAATGGCGCCGCCGAAAGAAAACCCTGCCAGCAGCAATGGCAAGTCATCCAGTCCGGCAGCGAACTGGTTGCGGATAGCTTCGACCACTGCCAGCACGTCTTCGACCTCACCCACGCCATTATCGTAGGTGCCGCCACTCTTGCCGACGCCGCGAAAATTGAATTTAACGGTGACAAAACCCAGTTCGAGCAGAACCTTGAACAGGGTATGCACGATCTTGCTGTCCATGGTGCCGCCATATAGCGGATGGGGATGAGCGATGACGGCTATGCCAGCAATGCCGCCGGGGCGGGCAGCATCCGGCTCGGCTAGCGCCGTTTCCAGCTTGCCTGCGGGGCCGTCGATGAAGAATTTCTGAGGAGCGCTCACTGCTGCAATTGGAGAAAATAAGGTTTCAGATCTTCAGTCGCTCGACCACGCGGCCATTTTTCAGATGTTCCTCGATGATCTCGTCAATGTCTTCCTTGTCCACATAGGTGTACCAGACTTCTTCCGGATAGATCACGATTACCGGGCCTTCGTTGCATCGGTCCAGACACCCTGCCGTACTGATCCGCACCCGCTTGCTTTTGCTGTCGAGTTTGAGTGCCTTGATGCGTTCCTTGGCGTAATCGCGCATCGCTTGGGCGCCATGGTTGTTGCAGCACAATGCGCCGGCTTCGCGCTGGTTGGTACAGAAAAATACATGGTAGCGATAGTGGCTCATGAAGATGTTCAAGGGAGTAGTAAGATGAAGATTATACCCAGAACGAGACATTACCCGCCGAGTGTCTGATCCTGATTCTTGAACCAGACGAGTGCGTGCTCAAAATGCTGCGGATCAAAATCGGGCCAATATTCATCCCTGACATAGAAATCCGCATAGACCGATTGTACCGGGAGAAAACCGCTCAAGCGGCGCCCTCCTCCCCAGCGTACGATCAGATCCAGCCGTGAAACCTCGTCTGAACGCAGGCAACCGTTTTTAAGCCCAGCCAGATCCCATTCCCAGCCATAATTGACGAGCAGGTTGACTTTCATTCCGCTGCCCTGGCGTTGGCGAAATTCTGTCAGCGCCTTGGGGAATTGTACCGATGTTTCATCGCCGACCACAAGCAGCGCCGCGCCCCGGCGGGCAACCTCGAAAGCGAATGCAACACAGGCCTCGCTGAATGCCTGTTTCTGAGCGGAGGGCCGCTTGGTATTGTCCTGGGTAAAGCAGTAGATGGAAGCTTCCTGGATGCCGCATGCCTTACATTGCTCGTACAGCAGCAGCCCCGGGTTTATACCACAAGCATATCCGGCTTCTTTCGGCAGGTCATGCTCCACGGCCCAGCGGCGATTTCCATCGGGAATGAAGCCGACGTGACGCGGGATATTATTTTTCGCCATCGCAACCTCCATGCCAACATGCTGAGGGACCATCCGGTACGTAAGATTAGCATTAAATGTGCAAACAGCAGCTGGTTAAAGCCTCCGGTAGAGTGCCAGCAGATACGGCAATGCCAGGAGCGCCCATAGCTCGGCCAGCAAGCGGGTGAGGCCATTGAAATTCAACAGGTGGCCATGACGCCAGTCAAACAATTGCA
>JAPLQS010000059.1 GCA_026399575.1 Nitrosospira sp.
GTCGGTGCACCGGGCAAGGCAGGGGTTCGTGAAGGCGAGAACCGCTCAGTCGAACCAAATACGGGGATTGCTCTCAGAGTTCGGGATTGTGATACCACAGGGGATCCACTCGATCATGAAGCAGATGCCGGAGATTCTGGAAGATGGTGAGAACAGGTTGCCTGGCATGATGCGAAACCTGCTCGAACGGCTGACGGAGAATCTGAAGGAGATGGATCGTCAGG
Organism: Nitrosospira sp.; assembly: GCA_026399575.1. Lineage (GTDB taxonomy): Bacteria > Pseudomonadota > Gammaproteobacteria > Burkholderiales > Nitrosomonadaceae > VFJL01. Next base: position 225 of record JAPLQS010000059.1, read on the forward strand.
TGGATGAACTGGAAAAGCAGATCGGGCTGTGGCATCGGGAGAACGAGGCGAGTCGGAGGTTGGCTGAGATAGCGGGCATTGGACCGATCACGGCCAGCGCGATTGTGGCGACCGTGGGTAAGGCCAGGGAATTCAAGAATGGTCGACAGCTAGCTGCATGGATGGGATTGGTGCCCCGGCAGAATTCCAGTGGTGGTAAGCAGAATTTGCTGGGTATCAGCAAGCGCGGTGATACCTACCTCAGAACATTGCTGATCCACGGAGCAAGAGCCGTGATCCGATTTGCCGAGAACAAGGCAGAGCCAGAGAGCTGGTTGAGAAAGCTGATGGTCAGGCGCAACAAGAACGTAGCGGCGGTTGCACTGGCAAACAAGAATGCCCGGATCGTGTGGGCGCTTTTGGCCAACGATCGGATATTCCGCTCCAATTACACCCCGGCAGCTGTCGCTGTCGGAATGTAATTGAAGCGGTAGAGTAAAACCTGAGTGACAACGAGTTAAGGAGAAATTCCACCGATTGCACAGGCAATCATGAAGTGATGGCAAGACTGGTCAGACCGTGAGTGGCAGAACCTGTACGTAACACAGCACATAAAGTGCGCCCCCGTGATCAGGAGCTACTCAGCGGATTCCATCAGGGATAGAGGCGATAGCCTCACCAAAAATCCGGATGTATGGCTGCAATCTTTACCTTCGACCCATCATCGATTGAAAGCTTGGCAAAAGTGGGCGTCCATGTATGTTACATGAACGGGGAGAGACAAATCGGAAGATGGGGTAATTGTGGTTGACGTTTGGGGTGTTTCAATTTTGGAGTGCCTGAAAAATATGAACTTAGAAATAAAAAACTAAGTTATACGACATTCTGCACCAGATTATGCGTCAATTTTGACGTCTAATTTACGTTAGATTTTTGATTCACTTTGTACACCGAGCAGTACCGCGCTGGCCTTGATGCTTTCAATCTTGGCTGCCGCGTCTTCCGGGCTTTCGGCATAAAAGTCGAGCGCCCATTTTTTGCCGTTATGCTCGTATTCGGCTACACATTCTAGGTTTGCTTCGTTTGCTTTACTCATAGGAGATCACCATGTATTTTCAAATTTATCAGGAAGGTCAAGGTTTAATATCTATCCAATGGCGGTGGAGGCTGAGGGCGGCTAATCACGAAATCATCGCAAGTGGCGAGGGCTACAATAACAAGCAAGATTGTATTCACGCAGTCAATCTCCTTAAAAATACAAATGCGGCTACTCCGGTCAAAGAAATCTAACCCGGCGCTCAACTCGGACGGCGAGGAAGCGGAGTTTTTCCGTCCCTCCCTTTGTCCGCGCCGCCGGTTAGCTCTACGTTAGAACCCGCAGGAGAGGTATGCCGAACATTCCCGTCCCAGATTTTGATGATCCGAAGGAGGTTTACGCCTTTTTCGGCTTGGCGATGTTCAACGCTAACCTCGTCGAGACCAGCCTCATTAATCTGGCAGTGGTGTTACACCTCGATAAAGTCGGAGTAATTACCAGGGAGGTCTTCGAGGCTACCTTCGGAGACATGGAATCAAAGACGCTAGGGCAGCTCCTGAAAGCAACGCGTACATTGGCATCTGTTCCGTCTGAGCTTGAGCCAGCTCTTAGGGAAACCTTGGCAAAGAGGAACCATCTCGCACACAACTTCTTTCGAGAGAATGCCGAAGAGATTATTCATCCTTCCGGTAAGCGGGAAATGATCGAGGAGCTGTATTCTATGATTGAGCTGTTTAAGCGCGCTGATGAGCTAGTCACTCCCGTATACATGTCTCTCTGGGAGAAATATGGGGTCACCGAAAGTTTCATACAGGCTGAGTTGGCACAAGCCTATTCAGAAAACGAGTCCAAGCGTGGCGGGCCCTAACCATTCGCTGCAGGCGCGACGGCCCTGATGGGCCGCGGCCTGAGCTAAAACGTTGGACATTTCGTTAGCAACGGGGAAAGTATATGCACAAAATAAGCATAGCAATTATTCTCATGTCATGTACGTTTCTGGCACAAGCTCAGGAGTCAGACGCAGTTTTTCTAGGGACATCCTCTGATGTTTCAGTTTATGTCTACCCTAATACCGTGAAAATAATAAGCACGGGATTAGTTCAGGCGTGGTCTTTATATGACATGAGCTCACGGCAATTTGTAAACAATGTTTATCTTCATTCCGTCAAATCGCTCAATGTGGTTGATTGTCGAAATCAAAGAATTGGCATTCTCAATGATATTTATTATGCAAAGCGAGGTGGAAAGGGGGAGGTAGTCTGGAATGGTGCCGTTGAAATGTCCGCAATAAAATGGCAATACATTGCCCCTAAGAGCATGAGCGAATTAAAATTTGATTTTATTTGCGACCTAGTAAAAGCAAAGAGGGGTGGGGCTTGATATATCGTTTTTTGCCCAACCCGGCAGTCAAGCGGGACTGCGCAAAAGCGCACAGCCCTTTGCCGCACGATAATCAAGCAGAATAGTCAGCTTCCAGTTACCAGATTTGCCTGAACTGGCGAGCCAAACAAATAAAGGGTTAGCGGAAATTGCTAATCCTTTTGTCTTTCTGAACGTGACTAAAACTTCAGAATCTATTCGTGCCGATTGCCGACTGTCAGAAACCGCGAGATGATTTTGTTTCGCTGAAACTAATAGTTGGCTCTTTTTATGGAATACCAGTAGTGTCCGGCAATTTAGTTGAATAGATTCAGTTGGTTGTTGTTTTGCTGTGTGGTCATTTGCATCTCCGTGTTTTTAAGTAATTGATCGAGCGTCGTTTTCTCGAAAAGAGTCAGGCTCAGGATTTGTAGAATTGTGTAAAGCGAAACCTCGGTATTGAGCCGCTTTTTCACGATGGCGACCAAGACGTAGACCGTGATGGCGATCCAGATTTGTGTCTTGACTGCATTCTCGGTAGTGCCGTAGAACCGCTTGATACGAAGATGCTGTTTGATCCACTTGAAGAATAGCTCGACCTGCCAGCGGCAACGATAAAGCTGAGCGATGGTTAGCGCAGGCAAGTCGAAGTTGTTGGTTAGAAATACCAGCTCCTTGTCGTGTTCGGTATCGTAGAACTTGATGCGTCGCAGGTGCTGCGGGTAATCCTTGCTGGCCTTGGGAGCGGTCAACGCAATGGTCTGATCGCAGCGCAGTCCCGTGGATTTGTCTACGGAACGAGAGTAGACGCGGCGAAAGAGCAGATTGGATTTGGCTCGCGTTACAAAAAACGCCTGCGCTTGATGCATGACGAACCAGCGAGCGAAGTCGGTGAAGCCACGATCCATGATGTAAAAGCTGCCGGCTTCGGGTACCAAGATATCGAGCACATTGACCTCGTGCATCTTGCCGTCGCTGATGTGGATGAAGGTTGGAATATTGCCGCGCAGGTCGAGCAGCGTATGCATCTTGACGGCAGCTTTGGTCTGACGAAAGCGCGCCCAGGGGAAGACGCTCAAGCACAGGTCGATGGTCGTGGTATCGAGTGCGTAGACCGTCTGTTCCAGCTCCACCGCAAAGTGGTCGCTGGCGTAAAGTGTTCTGGCAGTCTGGATTAGGCTCATCGCGAAATCCGCATAGATGCGACAGTCTCGCTGCTCGTTGGCATCGGCCAGGGTGCTCTTGGCGATGTTGCCGCGTATACCCAAGTGATAGAGCTTGGCTTGGTGAGCGCGCAGACAGGTTTCGATGTCGCGCAGACTTTCGCGGTAAGTTAGTTGTGCGAAGGCCATGCAGAGAAATTGATCGAGATGTGAAAAAATCTTGGTGGGATATTTGGAAGGGTAACGCTGCACACAGCGACGGAATGTGTGAAGGGGTAAATACTCCATGAGTTGTGCGAACACCAATTTGCCTGAATGCATAATGAGAAACCGCGCGGGGAAACCCCCAGTTTCGCAAAAAATTCACATTCAAATCGGTGACACCCCTAAACACACTATTTCCTATTCCAGATCAACCTGTTATATAACCATCTGGGCAAAATTGCCGGACACTACTGAAACTGTTATCCAGAACTTGGACTGAAAAGCCGCTTTCTTCGATTTGTGGTGAAACATCCTCTGTGCAACGAGTGCGCCAGGCCAGCCGCCAACTAAGCCAAGTAGATGCAACCTATCCTCGCTCGTTCTCCAACGATTTTGGAAAGCAGCAGCTTTATCGAAGGCGTAGACCATGAAGGTAGTAGTGCTTGCCAAGGCGTAAAGAAGGGGCACGACAAATGACAGCTTGCCAATAACAGATATGATTACGACAAAGCAGCAAAAAAGTATCGCAAAGATTGCCCCAACGGATTTGTTGCCTGCAGATATAGATGAAGGGGTTGGATCGCCAACAAACTTGACGTTCTCCGCCTGAAGACGGTGCTGCTGGTCTGTTGTCAATTCATATGTGATTAAGTCGCTTTCGGTAGGACGGCGACGGTTATTTGAGAAAGCCTTAATATGAACAAATGCCTTATCGCCACCGCCATTTGGCGTGACAAATCCGAAGCCTTTGTCATCATTCCAATTTATGATTCGTCCTTGGTAGCGCATATTCTGATTAATGTAGGGCAAAGCTTCTCAGGAACTGACAGGCGCGCCTTTTCACGGCGTTACCGTACTCGATGTCTGGGGCTGCAGGAGGGGCAAGCGATTCTGCACATGGACGAATATCTACATGGCAGTCCCGCTACCCTAGTTTCCCTTAGGCCGGTGACTTTGCGCCCTTACCTTTCAGTAAGTTTGCCGAGTATGTACAGGCTATTTGGTTCTTCCGATTAAGTCAATCAATCTTCCACGGCATAGCGGCCATTGGATGAGCCGATACAAACCACTCACCTGTGACCCAAAGGCAATTTATATATCACGGAATAATCACAATAAAATCACAATAACGTCATGAGAGTGACACGATAATGTCATGAACGATCAACACTACAGTCTTATAATTAGGGCCTGTCAGTGGATTTTTACCCAACGAGTGCTGGCATCAGAACCCTAAATATAGCGCACAAGCAAAATGAGAAAGAACGAAGAGTATTATCGCAAGCTCATAGCCACAGTGCCCGGTGCGGTATATGAGTTCTGCATTGATGCTGCTGGCAATCGTTCCCTACCCTTCATCAGTGAGGGTATCACTGATCTGATAGGACTTTCGCCTGCTGAGTGCATGGCCGACGTCGAAGTTATATTCCAGCAAATACCAGCCACCGCGCTGCCGGCAATGGAGGAATCCATCCGTCACTCCCTGCAGAATTTATCTTTCTGGCTCCATGACTTCCCCATCCGCTCGACGACTAGTGAAGATAAATGGCTGCGTGGTCGTTCCATGCCGCAGCGAAAAGAGAATGGATCTACTTGTTGGCATGGAGTACTGGTCGATATTACGCCACAAGAACAAAGCAAGATCGCAGTGCGCAATAGCGAGGAGCGACTCCAGTTAGCGATGGAAACTGCACACATGGGTGCTTGGGACTGGAATATCGTAACAAATGCAGTAAGTTACTCGCATACCCTTGGCCCACTGTTTGGTCTGTCCTCCGGAGCTCAGCATGCCACGGTGGAGGAATTCATACAGGCGGTTCATCCCGAGGATCGAGACCGGGTTACCCATGCGATTTCTCTGTCCCTGAAAGCCGATGTGGGATTCTATGAGGAATACCGGACCGTCTGGCCCGATGAAACTGTCCACTGGCTGGGCGACCGAGGAAAGATTTACCGTGACCAGACCGGCAAGCCGGTACGCATGATTGGTGTCGTCATTGATGTCAGCGAGCGTAGACAAACAGAGCATCACATGATGAAACTGGCGACCCATGACATGCTGACCGGCTTACCCAATCGATATTTACTGCAGGATCGCATTACACAGGCACTGGCCCATGACCGCCGCAGCCAGGAACAGGCAGCGGTGCTGTTTATTGATTTGGATCATTTCAAGGCTATCAATGATGCACTGGGGCATAATGCGGGCGATCTGCTGCTGAAGGAAGTGGCAGCAAGACTTTCCGCCACCATCCGGAGCGAAGACACGGCGGCACGCCACGGTGGAGACGAATTTATCGTGCTGTTGCCGAATATCACTGGCTCCCAGGATGCGGCCGCGGTGGCACAAAAGATACTGGACGAACTGATCCGACCTTTTCGGATTTATGAAGAAGAATTGCACATTGGCGGCAGCATCGGCATCGCCCTGTTTCCGGATGATGGTGACGATGTGGAAACATTGTTAAAAAATAGCGATGACGCCATGTACCATGCCAAAAAGAACGGTCGGAATGGCTACCAGTTCTTTGTACATCCGTGATGAGCATTGAATCATTTCTGACTCACCAGGGTTCCTGTTTTGGTGGACAGGTGAAGCGGCCTGTGGCGCAACTCAGACACAGATCGTTTGATTCGGAAACGCGACAAAACTGACGAGTGTTGGCGAGTATTAACGAGAGTCGTCTTCAATAATTATTGGAAAAATAATTAGTTGCACAAATTGTTAATCCGCAGACCCCAAGTCTGAACCCTGATTGCAAAGCCAATTGGGTATAAATCTAGACACCCTTTCACGAGTGCTTGGTTTTATTTCTGCCACAGCATTGCCAACACCGTGTATTCAATTCAGGTCACAACAGAAGTAATTGTGCTGGTCCGCTATTTTGACGGATGATGGTTTGCGGGCCTATCGCTTGGCACTCCAACAGATTGCATTCAATTTCCGCGGCCGACAATGGCTTGCTGAAATAATATCCCTGGTAGCGCTTGCATCCCTGCCGACTCAGAAAAACAAGCTGTTCCTCGGTTTCCACGCCTTCGGCGATCACTTCTATCTTCAGGCTGCGGGCCATGGCAATGATGGCCTTGATAATGGCAACATCATTTGGATCAGTGGCAATATCGCGTACAAACGAGCGGTCAATTTTCAACGTATCGATCGGATAACGCTTCAGATAACTCAAGCTGGAGTAGCCGGTACCAAAATCATCCACTGAAATCTCTAGTCCCATTGTATTTAATTGCCGCAACATCTCGGCTGTTTTCTCGATATTCTCCACCAGCATACTTTCGGTGATCTCCAGGGTCAGGCAGCGCCCATCCACTCCGGTATCCGCCAGGATCCGTGCAATATCCACCACCAGCATCTTGTGCCGGAATTGCCTGGCCGAGATATTGATCGCCAGTTTCGGTACTTCATAACCCAGTCCCTGCCACCCCTTTATCTGCAAACATGATTGTCGCAGTACCCACTCGCCGATCGACACGATCATTCCGGTCTCCTCAGCCAGCGGAATGAAGGTGGACGGAGGAATCAACCCTTGTTCAGGATGCTGCCAGCGCAGCAATACCTCTATGCCGGTCAGTTTGCCGTCAGGCATGTCGATCACCGGCTGAAAATGCAGCAGTAGTTCATTGCGCTCCAATGCATGGCGCAAATCAATCCCCAACAGGTGTCGCTCCAGCGTCAGCTTGTTCATCTCCGGCGCAAAGAAATGGTAGCTATTACGTCCGCTCTCCTTGGCATAGTACATGGCGATATCGCTGTTTCTCAGAAGTGCCTCCACGTCATCCCCATCAGACGGGAACAGGGCAATACCGATGCTGGCGCCAATGTGCAGCTCCTTGCCGCTGATCTGAAAAGGCTCGATCAATACGTCCAGTATCTTCTGCGCTACCGCTTCCGCATTAAAGGCACCAGCGATATTCGGTAGCAGCACGATGAACTCATCCCCGCCCTGGCGCGCCACCGTGTCTTCATTGCGTACGGTAGTGGTAAGCCTCAGCGCCACTTCCTTCAGCAGCGAATCACCCACATCATGCCCCAGCGAATCGTTGATGACTTTGAAATGATCGAGATCAATGAACAGCACCGCTGCCTGTTCCTGGCTGCGACGGTCATGAGCAAGTGCTTGCGTGATGCGATCCCTGAATAAAGTGCGATTGGGCAGACCAGTCAATACATCATGGGTCGCCATCTCTACGATGCGTTGCTCCGTCTGCTTGCGTTCGGTTATGTCGTGAGACACGACGACCACATAGGATGCTTCGCCCTGACTATTTTTGATCAGCCCGCTATTGGATTCCATATAGCGGATGTCGCCATTCGCCAGCGCTAACCGGAATTCCATCCGACGACCGGTACCGGATTGCACGGTTTCCCTGAATGCCTGCTTGATACGCTCCCGATCATCCGGATAAATCTCGGCAAAGGAATCCGTGCCCTTCAAAGCTTCAGTATCGCCAAAGAGTCTGGCATATGAGGGATTGTTATAAAGTCGCCGCCCTTCCAAATCAAGGACCGCGATAAAATCGTCGACATTCTCGGTAATCATGCGAAAAAACTCTTCCTGCTCACGATGCTTCTCTTCCACCAATTTGCGCTCGGTGATGTCGCTCAGGACAATGCGAATCACCGAATTGCCAACATCAATTCTCTGGTGCATGCAGTGCAACTGCGCATAAAAAACCGTGCCATCGCCACGATGCAGCGCCAGCTCCACATTGCTTTGCTCGTCATGTGTTTTCGTGCTCAAGAAATGCCGAGTCCAGCGCTCCTGGTCTTCAGCAATGACGAAAGAAGTGAAGTGTTTGTGCAACGATTTCTCTCGCTCCACTCCCAGCAACTGGGCACTGGTGAAGTTTATCTCCGAGATCAGACCGTCGGATGTAAGGGTGAGATAGCCGACCGGGGCAAATTCGTAGAAATCGACATAGCGATCGTGGAATTTCTCCAAGGCAATCTTGGATTGACGCAGGGTCTCGTTCTGCATCTCCAGCTTGATCTGTTTCACCTGGAGTTCATGCAGCAGTTCCTCAATCGGGCGCGAAGAGTTGTCAGTCAGCGGAGCGCAAGTGAATTTCCCGGCTTCCGACGGAAGCCTAGAGCTACTCTGCTCCCGATCTGATGGGTCCGTGATCATTCCGCCTTCTATATGGAGCGAGTCAAGACGCATTTCGTTCTGTCCGATACTCAAGGATTGACCGCACGTGTTTTCACGACGTGACCATTCTCGATGTCCGGGCGTTTCAGAGAGGGGTAAGTAGTTCTGCACATGGACGAATATCCATGAGGCAGTCCCGCTACCCTAGTTTCCCTTAGGCCGGTGACTTTGCGCCCTTATCTTTCGATAAGTTTGCCGAGTTACAGCAAGCTAGCCGATTTTTTCGATTAAGTCAATCAGTTTTCTGCCAGGATATGACAGCCGCTAGCTTTAATCCGATTACGTGACTAAAAACTCCTTAAGAAATGCGTTTCTCACAGGCAAGGCCCGATTGCATCATCGTGTATAGACGAGCATAATTAATCTTGATGCTCTGCTTTTAATCTGCCCCCACCTCTTTTGGAGTAGCCAGGCAGTTTTAGTAACCGAATTGATCTGCCTGCTGTAAAACCAATACGAATCAATGGAATATTGATGGATAGCGCAAAGAAACAGATTCTGATCGTTGAAGACGATGCCTTTGTGGCAGCCACTCTGGTGCTTCATCTGGAACATAATGGTTTCGATGCCGCAGTCGAGGCCGATGGTGCTTGCGCAGTCGAGCGAGTATTAAAAGAGCAGCCTGATGGCGTCATACTCGATGGCAATCTGCCCGGTAAGGATGGTTTCGACATCTGCCGAGAACTGCGCCGTAACTACCACGGCACAATTATTATGCTCACTGCTCGTGACGACACTTTCAACCAGATGCTCGGGCTGGAACTTGGCGCGGATGATTACCTGGTAAAACCGGTCGACCCCTATGTGGTGCTCGCACACCTGAAAGCCTGTCTCAGGCGCACATCGAGCATATCTGCGGACACGAAAGAACTAAACTATGGAACGTTCCGGATCAATGCCACCACGCGCGTGGCATACCTCGGCGCAAAAGAGCTCTCTCTCACCACCGCCGAATTTGATTTGTTGTGGCTTCTGGCAAGCCATGCCGGCACAATTCTTTCTCGTGACGAGATCATGACCAGTGCACGCAGCATTGAGCACGATGGACTCGACCGCTCAATCGATATGCGCATCTCCCGGTTACGCAAGCTGCTCGACGACAATGCAGATAACCCGCACCGGATCAAAACGGTGCGCGGCCAGGGGTACCTGTTCAGTCGCGCCGACTGGGACTAGCACTTACAGATAAGATTGATTTGATGCCAGTTCGTGCCTAGCTGACATCAGTAGTTGCTTCGCCAACGACAAGGCATTCTCGTCTGTTACATTCTGTTACATTTCCACCACAATTCAAAGACTGAACAGCCACGCCTGAAACCTTAGAGTAACACCTGTAACCATTTCGAATGTTTCAACTCTAAGGGAACAGACATGAACAATACTGATGACACTTCAACTGGTGCTAACGATGTGGAGAGCCATGGAATTTTCAAGACTCGCCTATTGATTGTCAGCGATCAAATCAATGTACGCGAGGAATTGAAAAGAGTTTTTGCACAGTCAGCGCACATCGAAATAACCGCAGAAGCCGCCAACGGCGAAGAAATGCTGCAGCAGTTGAAAAGTGATACCTTTGATCTGCTATTGGTTGACATGGATATGTCTGATGGCAACAGCATTGGCCTGATCAAATCCGCTAAAGTATATAAACCTGAATTACCCATTGTTATCTCAATCAGGCACGACCAAGCCCAGATAGCGATACTCGCCCTCATAGCCGGGGCCTCCGGTTTCATTGCCAAGGACACCGACCCAGAAGTTCTGCTAGCGGCAATTCATGCAATAGCTATCGGTGATATTTATATCGACCCGATTTTAGCCAAACAAATGAACATATTGCCGCAGGACCAGCTACCGCATACCTTGCTGTCGATCGATGAATTTACGGTTTTTCTTCATCTTGGCATCGGCAGGAGTATCGAACAAATCGCTGAAGAACTGTCCATGAGCATCGAGACAGTCAACAACCATAAAATGCACATAATGAAAAAGATGAATCTGCAGGATATTGAGGACATGATGCGCTATGCCGTGCAGCATGGATTTGCTAACTGATCGCTCGGAGTTTCACGTGCGTATTTCACGGCCAACCTTCCAGCGCTGACGGGGACTGGCACATGCAGATCCGATCGATTTGGCACCGGTTCGTGCCTGTCCTGCAGCAATCGTTATTTTGCCAGAGCCAAAGCATGGTCATCCGTTACATTCTGTTACCTTTTCGCCACGATTTGAAGACTGAACAGTCGTGCCCGAAACCTTATAGTGACACCTGCAACCATTTAAATGTTTCGACTTTAAGGAGTCCAGCGTGAATATACAGACTACTCATACTAATGATGCTTCAACCAGCAGCATTGATCTGGAAAGTCATGGGATTGCCATGATTCGCCTGTTGCTTGCTGGCGATAACGCCATCATACGTGTGAAATTGAGGAAAATTCTTGCACAGGCATCAAACATCACAGTAACCGGAGAAGTGGCCAACAGCACGGAAGTGCTGTCGCAGTTGAAGAAAGGAACTTCTGATCTATTATTGCTTGATATGGATATGCCTGATGATGTCGGCATTAGTCTGATTAAGACTATCAAAGCATATAGACCTGCTCTACCTATTATTATCTTAGTCATGCAGGACCAAACACAACTGGTGATATCCGCCCTCAAAGCAGGAGCTTCCGGTTTCATTGCCAAGGGTGGCGATCCGAAAACCCTGTTATCGGCAATTTATACGGTAGGTATCGGCGATATCTACATTGACCCGGGTTTATCCGAACAAGTGGCCGTACTGCCACGTGACAATCAGACGCATACCCTGCTGTCGGTCTATGAACTTACAGTCTTTCTTCATCTGGGTATCGGTAAAAACGCAGATCAAATCGCTGAAAAACTATCCATGAGCACCGAGACAGTCAATAACTATAAAATGCGCATAATGAAAAAGATGAATCTACAGAGTAGTGAAGACATAATACGCTACGCTATGCAACATGGACTTGCTGACTGACCCCTTTCCGAAGACAGTCTGTTTCACATTTTCTTCAGCCACAAAAGAATACCTGGCAGGAACAGGAAAGGTGGAGTTGCCATCTTTCCGGGCCAGCACGTACCTGCCAAACTCCTCTCTCACATTAGCACGTACAACACAAATGCAACGAACTGTCCTGGCAAACTGTCGGCACCTTATCCAGGTGACTCAAACCAGCATGAAATATCTTCATGTAAGAAACTCTAGTAAAATGCACACAGTAAGGCCGGTTCAAGGGAGAATGTGACAAGCTTGATGATTGCAGGCAGTATCGGCATATAAAGCATGCTGGTAACAACTCACAGATTTCCCAAGGAAATATAATCCTCCCATAAAATAGAGCCATGCAAGACCAGACCGCTTAATTTTATTTACTCTCGAAAACAGCCCGTGCGAAAACTGATCATCGCGTTGATTGCTTGCGTACCCATGGTGTGCCATGGGCAGCAAGATCTTGAACTCATTTGTGTTGGTGAGAGCGTATATACAGGGTCAGATGGAGATCCGAATAAAGAATCGATGACCCAGACCTTTTCCTTTATCGGAGGAAAGCTACACGGCTTCATACCTTGCCAGTGGTCGGATGAGATGATTATTTGTGACGCCGAGAAAGTAAAAAGCGGCACTTCGTTTACTGTTACTCAAACCAGCATTGATAGATTATCGGGAATTGTGACTGATATTTCTGAAGGCAGACGAGGCGGAGCAGTCACCTTTACAGGCCAATGCTCACCCGTACAGCCAAGATTCTAGACACTCATTTCTTAATTACTTCCAATAGACAGAACCAAAGGGGCGCTGCTCCCCTGGTTGCGAATATTATCTGACTCAGGCCTTGGTGCTGATGGTGGTGCCGGTTTTCTGACCCTCAGTGTTAACCGTGGGAGCGGTGGTATGCGCTTCGGATGAAGCGCCAGTGTTGCTGCTTTTGTCTTTGTTGCTCTCTGGCTTCTCCACAGTGCGGTCTTCTGCGCTTCTCTGAGTACTGTTAACTGGTGGAGATCCTGTTGCGGAAACGGAGTAAACGGAATCAATTGCCATGAACACCTCCTGCAGTTTTAAAAATAGCGGGCAATCTGACCGCCTACATTGATTATCGGCCTCTGTTGCACTTCCTTAAGGGTAAAATGAAAATAAATTATCATTATCTGGAAAATTCATATAATAATGATTTCTTTCAGTCAGTTATCGTCGCAATAAGCAGCATGAAAATATCCTGCAAACCTCCTTCTTGATTTTTGGATTGAAGCTTTACATGTTGATTGTATTGATAAATAACCAACAGGCAGCCATATGGCACTTAAAGCAACTATTTTCAAAGCCGAGCTGCAAATAGCCGATATAGACCGCAACTACTACCAGAACCACGCGTTGACTCTCGCCCGCCATCCCTCGGAAACCGATGAACGCATGATGGTGCGGTTACTGGCTTTCGCGCTGCATGCGCATGCAACACTGACATTTGGCAATGGATTGAGTACCGATGACGAGCCCGATCTGTGGCAAAAAGATTTGACCGGTGCAATCGATCTCTGGATAGATGTAGGTCTGCCTGATGAAAAACTGATCCGCAAGGCCTGCGGCCGCGCCAAACAGGTGTTCATCTATACCTATGGTGGCCGTGTCGCTGACCGGTGGTGGGATCAATGCCGCAGCAAGCTGGAGCGAATCAAGAATCTGAGTATAATCAATCTGCCGCCGCAAACCAGCCAGGCCATTGCCCGACAGGCTCAACGCAACATGCAGTTGAATTGCACTATCCAGGAAGGACAGATCTGGCTTGCTGACAAAAATGAATCGGTGCAGGTCGAACTGGTGATAACTGCGTAACATCCATGAAAAAAGCCCGCAATATTGCGGGCTTCGTCATTCCACTCCATCCTTCATTTTCTGGCTGTTTCAGGGAGTCCCTGTCGTACTCTTGTCTGGCTGGGCGGTATTATTTTCATTGCTTTCCACTACCTGAAAAAAGATCTCATCCTGTTTGATCATGCCCAATTCGCTACGGGCACGTTCTTCGATAGCATCGTGACCCTGCTTGAGGTCGCGTACTTCCGCGTCCAGTGCAGCATTGCGGATTTTCCATTGCTGATTGGTTTCGTGCTGTGCGATGACTTGCTGATTGACTTCCCACACGCTGAGCCAACTGCCCTTGCCCAGCCATAGCGGGTATTGTAACAACACAATCAGGGCAACGAGCACCAGCGTCAGCAGCTTCATTTGGACATCTCTATATAGCCCACAATTTGCACCTGCTTTGCGGATTGTCCGCTACGTTAGGTTACAACGCAGCACTGCCCAAATAAATCTCGCACCACTCCTCCTTGTCTGGAGCCCCGAGTTTTATTTCAACTGGTAGTAGGCGCCACGTCCGGCATAGCTGGCGGCGTCACCCAGGTCTTCCTCGATGCGCAGCAACTGATTGTATTTGGCCAGACGGTCCGAGCGTGAAAGCGAACCTGTCTTGATTTGCAGCACATTGGTGGCTACGGCGATATCGGCGATGGTGGTGTCTTCGGTTTCGCCGGAACGATGCGAGATCACGGCGGTATAACCCGCGCGCTTGGCGGTTTCAATGGCGGCAAAAGTTTCGCTGAGGGTACCGATCTGGTTGACCTTGATCAGGATGGAATTGGCTACACCCTGCGCAATGCCTTCTTTCAGGATTCTGGCATTGGTCACGAACACATCATCGCCCACCAGTTGTACCGATTTTCCAAGTTTGCTGGTGAGCAGTTTCCAGCCATCCCAGTCGTGTTCGCTCATGCCATCTTCGATGCTGAGAATGGGGTATTTATCTATCCAGGTGGCGAGATAGTCCACGAACTGTGCCGAGGTAAGGCTCAGGCCGTCGGATGCCAAATGGTATTTGCCGTCACGGAAAAATTCCGAACTGGCACAGTCCAGGCCAATGGCAACATCCGGTCCAGGCAAATAACCGGCCTGCTCGATGGCTTGTACAATTAGCTGCAACGCCGCCTCATTATTCGCCAGATTAGGAGCGAACCCACCCTCGTCACCCACTGAGGTGGGCATGCCTTTGCTGTCGAGCAATTTTTTCAGCGTGTGAAATATTTCAGCACCGCAACGCACTGCTTCGCGAAAACTCTGCGCCCCTAGCGGGATGATCACGAACTCCTGAAAATCGAGATTGTTGTTGGCGTGCGCCCCGCCGTTGATTACATTCATCATCGGTACTGGCATGGACATCGGTCCTGCGCCACCCAGATAGCGATATAACGGCAGGCCGGATTCTTCTGCTGCGGCTTTTGCCACTGCCAGCGAAACCGCAAGAATCGCATTCGCGCCCAGCCTTGATTTGTTATCGCTGCCGTCCAGATCAATCAGAGTCTGATCGATGAAGCCCTGCTCCATCGAATCCAGTCCCATGATGGCCTCGGCAATTTCGGTATTGACGTTCTCCACTGCTTTCAGTACGCCCTTGCCAAAATAGCGCTGCATGTCACCATCGCGCAATTCGACAGCCTCCTTGGTGCCGACAGATGCACCGGAAGGTACCGCCGCCCGGCCCAGTACGCCGGATTCAAGCAATACATCCGCTTCTACAGTCGGATTGCCACGGGAATCGATAATTTCGCGGGCGATGACATCTACGATTGCACTCATGCTATTTTTCCCTGATGTTATTTAAGTTATGTATAAATGGTGAGGTGTCATGCGGCAGGTGGTTAAGCGATGATTTTTAATTTGCCGGGATCTGCTGCTACTGATGCGGTGCGCCTGTCCGCGGAGTCAATGGCGGCTTCGACAAACGCTTTGAACAGCGGATGCCCCGCCCTGGGGGTGGAAGTGAATTCGGGATGAAACTGGCAGGCAACGAACCACGGGTGTTCATTCTGCGGCAACTCAATCATCTCGCACAGGGTTTCTACCGCCGATAATCCGCTTACACGCAGTCCTACCTGTTCCAGTCGGGGGAGGTATTCATTATTGACTTCGTAACGATGACGATGGCGCTCAATGATTTTGTCCGCACCATAAATTTTTCGCACCAGCGACCCCTCTTTCAGCACGCATTCCTGCCCGCCCAAGCGCATGCTGCCACCGAGATTCGATTTGGCGTCACGGGTTTCCAACTGGCCATCGCGCGTACGCCACTCGGTGATCAGACCTATCACGGGGTAAGGCGTATCCGGATTGAATTCGGTGCTGTGCGCACCTTCCATGTCAGCCTTGTCTCGTGCGTATTCGATCACTGCCAACTGCAAGCCGAGACAGATGCCCAGATAAGGAATACGGTTTTCACGCGCATAGCGGATGGCCATGATCTTGCCTTCCACGCCGCGTTTGCCGAAACCACCGGGAACCAGGATCGCGTCCATCCCGAGCAGGCAATCGGTTCCCTGCTTCTCGATATTTTCCGAGTCCATGTAATGAATATGGATTTTGCTGCGGGTATGAATGCCGGCATGGATCAAGGCTTCCGACAGGGATTTGTAAGATTCGGTCAAATCCACATACTTTCCCACCAGCGCGATTTTTACCGAGTGCTGCGGATGTTCCAGCGCATCCACCAGTTTTTTCCAGACGCTCAAATCCGCTGGTTTGGCGAGAATATCCAGTTTATGACAGACAATTTCATCCAGCATTTGATCGTGCAGCAGCCCCGGGATTTTGTAGATACTGTCCGCGTCTACCGCCGAAATCACCGCCTCTTCGCGCACATTGGTAAACAGTGCAATTTTGCGGCGCTCATCCGCCGGCAGTTCGCGGTCAGCGCGGCATAACAACACGTCCGGCTGAATACCGATTTCGCGTAATTCCTTTACTGAATGCTGGGTCGGTTTGGTCTTCAACTCCCCTGCCGAGCCGATGTAGGGCAGCAGCGTGAGATGAATGAAACAGGTATCGTTGCGGGGATGCTGCACTGCCATCTGCCGGATTGCTTCCAGAAATGGCAGCGACTCGATATCACCCACGGTACCGCCAATTTCGACAATGGCGACCTGCGCATCGCCTGCACCAGCCTTGATATGCAGCTTGATTTCGTCAGTGATGTGGGGAATCACCTGCACCGTACCGCCGAGATAATCGCCGCGCCGTTCCTTCTTGATCACGCTTTCGTATATCTGGCCGGTGGTGAAGTTGTTGCGCTTGCTCATTTTGGTGCTGATGAAGCGCTCGTAATGCCCCAGGTCGAGATCGGTTTCCGCCCCGTCTTCGGTGACAAATACTTCGCCGTGCTGGAATGGACTCATGGTGCCGGGATCCACATTGATGTAGGGATCCAGCTTGAGCATGGTTACTTTAATGCCGCGGGTTTCGAGGATTGCTGCCAGGGAGGCGGCGGCGATACCCTTCCCCAGGGAAGAGACTACGCCGCCAGTCACAAATACATACTTGGTCATGGTCGCATATGATACTGGAAAAGGCTTGCCAGAACAAATTTGGCGCGGAATAGCCCCGATTTTTGTCCTACGGAAAACAACTACTGCTGATTAGCTCACCGGTGTCAGAGCAGAACGGGTGGCAGGAGCAGCTTCAGTTGCGATTGACCGGCAGACTCGCGGCCCCCACCACATTTTCGGCTGAAGCCGCTCCTGCCAGATCTCTACGTAATGTCCTGATCAATCAAGACTAGCCTGTTATTTCAACTTCTGTCCCGGCCTCCACCAAGTCGAACAATTCCAGCAAATCGCAGTTATGCATGCGGATGCAGCCGATTGAGCCTGGTTTGCCCATTTCTGCGCTATCCGGGCTGCCATGGATATAAATATAACGGCGCATGGTATCCACTTGCCCCAGGCGATTGAAACCACGCTCGCAGCCAGAAAGCCACAATATCCGCGTCAGTATCCAATCGCGCTCCGGATAGCGCGTACCCAGTTCGGGGGTATAGATCTCACCGATCGGGCGGCGCTTGATGAGCACCGTGTTGACCGGTTGGCCCGCACCAATCTTGGCACGAATGACATGCTTGCCTAGCGGGGTACAGAAACTGCCACGCTGCTGCCCTGCCCCGTTCTTGGCGGTGGAAACGCGGTAATGCCGGGTCACCTTGCCGCTGCAATCCAGCAGGTCCAGCGCCTGCTCCGGAATGCTGATGACGATTCTCATTGCTCTGTCGCTCGAGCCGCCTTGCGGCGTTGCGCAAAAAACTGTTTCAGCAATTCCCCCGTTTTTTCCGCCAGCACACCACCAGCCATCTGCAAATGGTGGTTGAGCCGCGTTTCCGCCGGCAAATCAATTACGCTGCCGCAGGCACCAGTCTTGGGGTCTTTTGCGCCGTAGACCAGCCGCGCAATGCGTGCATGGAAAATCGCGCCGACACACATGGTGCAAGGCTCCAGCGTCACATAAAGCACGCACTCCGTCAGGCGGTAATTGCCAAGATGGCGTGCAGCATCGCGTAGCGCCATCACTTCGGCATGGGCGCTCGGGTCGGCAGCCGAGATCGGCTGATTGTAACCACGACCGATGATCACTCCGTCCTTCACCACGACCGCGCCCACTGGCACCTCTCCCGCATCCTGGGCCTGCTGCGCGAGATCAAGCGCCGCATGCATGAAATCAATGTCACCACCCTCCAACTCATGCGGATTGGGTGCTGTTGAAGAAGCTGCTTTAATGTTCATCAGTAAATTTTAACCCAGATAATCTAAGGAACCACTGAACAAATCCCACGCGGGCGCGACGGTGGCTTTGCGGGATGGGATGCACGAAAGGCGAGAACGCGAATGGCCATTCCCTTCGCTACGAGCCTGACACCGCAGACCGCCCGAAAAGCCCCGTCCCGTAGGGTTGCGGAAAAATCCGGTGCTTGCGGTGTTGCGTTCCTTGGCCTCGTAGGCCGGCTACGACCTGCGTCGCGCGCCTTGCAATCATCCAGATTCTACCAGCAACGCGCTCCACGGAGGACTTGTTCAGTGGTTCCCTACAGAGTCGAGATGAGTATGGTCATGTGATTTGTTTTTACGTGAAAAAGGATTATCCTGAATTGCACTGCCCTGGTGAGATTTTGAACAATGATATGAGTCTGATTCTCTCTGTCTTTATGCAGCGCAAATTGATTGTCAGTATCGCATTATTCAGTCTGTATGCCCCATGGGTGATGGCAGACGTGCCCGTGCTGAGCGTGGAATTCACCGAAACCAAGGCACCGCTGAGCGTCATGCAGCAGCAAAGGGCTTATACCGAATCCAGCGCAATCGTGACCTATGCCGATGGGCGCAAAATCGCTTATCCGCTGACTTACAACGTACTGTATAGCTCGGGTGACCAGATTGGCGATTGGAAAGCAGGTGCCATCGTCGATAAAAACGGCAACGTACTGCAAACTGCCCGGATCAGCGAAACCGGTGCCACGGCACAAGGCCCGTTCCATGCGCATAGTCCCGATGCCAATTCCCTCATGCAACAGGGCGACAACATTTTCCTGCTAACGCATCTGGAATACGACACCGAAGCAGCCAATGCCGATCCTGGAAAACCCATGCTCGATATGTACGGCGCTCTGCCCATGGTGATGAATCTGGCTTCCCTCAAGCAAGATTCTCGCACCGGCAGACTGACCGCTTTCGATTTGCAGAACGTGGACATGAGCGGCGTGGAGGGCCTGTGGACTCCTTGCGCTGGTGAACTGACCCCATGGAACACGCATATCGGTGGCGAGGAATATGAGCCCGACGCACACGTGTTCGAAAAGAAGCCGTTAACTGCCATGAACCTGTACCGCATGACTCCCGGACAGCTCTCCCCCAATGGCGCAAATCCATACAAATACGGTATGATCACAGAAGTTAGCGTTAATTCAAGTGGGAAGACCGGAGCTACCAAGCATTATGCCATGGGACGCCTGTCCAACGAACTGGCGCATGTCATGCCCGATAGCAGAACCGCCTACAAGGGTGATGACGGCAATGATGTGGTGCTGACCATGTTCGTTGCCGACAAGCCCAAGGATCTGACCAGCGGCAGTCTGTATGCCGCCAAATTGCAGCAGACTGATGCCACCAATGGCGGCCGGTTCAGCATCCAATGGATCAAGCTCGGTCACGCTGCCAACAATGAAATCGATGCGTTGGTAGTCGGCGGCATCAAATTCTCCGATATCTTTGCAGTTGCCAGCAACACCGAATACCGGGCCAATCCAGTTGCCCATGCCGGCTTCAAACCGGTTTACACCTACACCGGCACTGGCGGCAGCACTACTCTGGAATATCTGAAGCTTCGAGACGGCATGGAACAAGCTGCCGCTTTTCTGGAAACACGTCGTTTCGCCGCTTACCTGGGCGCAACCACCGAGTTCACCCGGATGGAAGGTGCAACTTCCAATAAAGTCGACAAGAAACTGTACCTCGCCATGTCCTATGTGCATAAAGGCATGCTCGATGGCCGGAATGGCGAACGTCCGCAGGATGACATCCGCCTCACAGGCGACCCCATGGATCTGGAATGCGGCATCGTCTACCAATCCAGCCTGCAAAGTGCTCAAGTGGATACATCCGGCAATCCGATCCGCAGCCAGTGGGTGGCTGCGGATCTGCAAGCCCTGCTCATGGGCGCGCGAAAACCGGCCGCGCAAACTGCTTATGGCCGCCATGACAAGTGCGATACCGATAAAATGGCCAACCCGGACAACCTCAAGTACTCCGATGCCATGCGCACCCTGTTCATTGGCGAAGACAGCAGCAACCACCTGAATAATTTCCTGTGGGCATACAATGTCGACAGCAGGAAAACTGTGCGTATCGCCACCAATCGTGCCGGTGCGGAGTGGACCGGCCTGCAAGCCGTGGATAACCTGAATGGCTTTGCCTATCTCATGTCCAACATCCAGCATCCTGGCGCCGCAGCAGACCTGCGTAGTTATCAACGCAAGATCCCGGACTTTGATGTCTTTCGCGCCGGCATCGATCAGCGTGGCGTTGTTGGCTACATTGGCGGCCTGCCGGCGATCAAGCGCCCCAAGGAAGAAGTCCACAATAAGCATGACGAAAACTAGCCCTCTCCACCCCCATTAACATTGCATCTTCTGCCATAGCTCATGACCTCCGCCGACTCCACCGCCATCTTCACCCACTCCTGGTCGCTGTATGACTTGATCACGGAACACAATTACATGTCCCATCAGGAAATCTATGCCGGAGTTGAAGAATTACTGCGGCTGCGCACTGAGCAGGGACACTATCGCCTGCTCGATCTGGGCTGCGGCAATGCACGCTATCTGGCACCTTGCCTGCAGCGTTGGCCACCTGCGATCTATCAAGGGGTGGATCTGTCCGAAGCAGCGCTGGCGGAAGCACGCAGCTATCTGACAGAATTGCCCAGTCAGGTCATCCTGACCCATGGGGATCTGCTGACGGCAGTCGAGTCAACCGATCAAACCTGGGATGTGCTCTTCACCGGCTTTGCGATTCATCATCTGCAGCCCGAAGATAAAGCGCGTTTTTTTCGTGCGGTCGGGCGCTGTCTGTCAGCAAATGGCCGGTTGATCATGGTGGATGTAGTGCGCGAGGAAAACCAGAGCCGGGAAAGCTATCTGGACGGTTATCTGAAATTCATGCGGGAGAATTGGAGCAAGGTGCCGCCGGAGCAACTGGAGGAAGCCTGCGCCCATGTGCATGATTACGATTACCCCGAATGCCTCTCCACTTTGCAGGAAATGGCTGCAGCAGCGGGTTTGGACTGCACCCGCCTGATCAGCCGCCACGCGCAACATTACACGCTGTTATTCTCACGCTCCGCTGTGGCGAAAATCTGACACAACTCAATTCGAGACCTCGCCAATCTACCGATGGCAACGCCCATGCTCAGCGAAACGTTCAAGGTGCGGTCCCGCTAGCCGATATGACTGATCCCGTGCAAAACGCAGCCATGCTCTGGACGGGCGGCAAAGATTCTGCGATGGCATTGTATGAGGCTGGCCAGAACGGTTATTACGTGCGCTGCCTCGTCACGTTCGCGCCACCGGAACCGGATTTCCTGGCGCATCCGCTGAGCTTCATCAAAATGCAGGCCCAAGCATTGGCACTACCGCACCATGTGTTACCCATCAGTGCACCGTTCGAGCAGGGTTACGAAACCAGCTTGTGCA
This sequence comes from Nitrosospira sp., assembly GCA_026399575.1. Taxonomy (GTDB): domain Bacteria; phylum Pseudomonadota; class Gammaproteobacteria; order Burkholderiales; family Nitrosomonadaceae; genus VFJL01. The sequence goes on from JAPLQS010000059.1 coordinate 22,213, forward strand.
GGCTGCGCGATGAAATGGGCATAGACTGCGTGATCACCGGCGACATCGCGGCAGTGAACGGTAATCCGAATTGGATACGCGAACGGAGCCGCCCCGTCGGGATGAGCGTACATACACCTTTGTGGGAGCGCGATCAAAATATCTTGCTGCAACAATTGCTGGACAGGGGATTCAAGGCGCGTTTTTCCTGTGTCAAGACACGCTGGCTTGATGAGAGCTGGATTGGTCGGGAATTGGATGCATCGGCGCTTGCCGAACTGCGCAGCATTCGTGAACAGAGCGGTCTGGATCTGTGTGGTGAAGAAGGCGAATATCACACGCTGGTCACTGACGGGCCGGGATTCACGCGTGGGATTGATATCCGCTCATATTCAATACGCGTCGCCGGTCCGCTGGCCTACATGGAAATCCATGAACTGCAATTGTGTGATCGTGCCACCTGACACTGCGGTTCCGCCGATATTGCACCGCTGAGTTCCATAACGCGGCCGAATCTGCTCTATCAAGGAAACATACTATCTTTCACTTCACCGAGGAAGACACTATGCGTCTCAATCGGCTTTGCGCCACGCGGTTTACCCTGACTCTTTCACATGCTCCTTTTGCATCATCCATTGGGCTGGAAAAGTCGTTTCCTGAGGACTAAGGAACCACTGAATAAGTCCTCCGTGGAGCGCGTTGCAGGCAAAATGTGGCTGATTGCAAGGCGCGCGACGCAGGTCGTAGCTGGTCTACGAGGCCAAGGAACGCAACACAGCAAGCGCCAGATTTTTCCGCAACCCTACGGGACGGGGCTTTTCGGGCGGTCTGCGGTGTCAGGCTCGTAGCGAAGGGAATGACCATTCGCGTCCTCGCCTTTCGTGCATCCCATCCCGCAAAGCCGCTGTCGCGCCCGCGTGGGACTTGTTCAGTGGTTCCCTAAAGGTCTCCGGAGTGTTGCCGATAATCATGGCAATGCTGATAGTTTTTACAGATCCTGATTCCTGCGAGAGCAAAAAGGTATTGCTGTATTGCTGATTCTTGCCGCATACGGCAAGAATTGCCGCATGGCTTTCCCGGTATCGAGCAATGACTGTGCTTAAACCAGAAAATGGCACAGATTTCAGGCCGCATTTTCTTGTTCGCTGGTTTTAAAGGGAGCATGGCATGGTAAATGCTTTACAACGAGCATGAAACCCGAAACATCCCACCTAGTCGCTACTATATCTCGCACACAGAAATCCCTTGCGCACCATCCCTTTAAATTACCCAGGATCTCCTAAAATGCTAGCTCAAGCCATCGCTCCCAGACTCAAACGTCCACAAACACAAAACAATAGCGCCCAATCCGTTGCACTCGCCAGCCAAGGTGCGAAGCATGTGATTGCTGAACTCACCAGCGCGGGCAATCTGCTCTGCGACCAAGGCAACCCTCAGGAGGCGCTGAATTGCTTCCTCAAGGCGATGGAACTTCTGAATAACTGCAGGACTGTAGGAGATAAGCGAGTTGCGATTTGCCACTATAATGCGGCGCGCGCCTATGCCATGCTCGACAGGAACGACGAGGCACTGGAACACTACAGCAAGGCACTGCGGGCCGCTCCAAGACTGGTGCAGGCGCACAATAACATCGGCATGCTGCTTATCCAGAGCGGTCGCTTTGACGAGGCCAGCGAGCATTTCAAGAAAGCGATCAAGCTCGATGGACTGTTCGCCCCTGCCTACTATGGACTGGGCGTGGCGCTGCAGAGCACGGGCGACAATGTAAATGCCGCTTTTGCCTACCAGAAGGCGCTGACATTCAACCCGGAATCATACCCGGCATGGATCAATCTTGGCCTGGTCTGTCACTCAATCAAAAATTATGAAGTGGCCATCAACTGCTACAAGGAAGCGATCGGTATCTCAAATAAAGATGCGGATGCTTTCTACAGCCTTGGCCTGGCCTACATGGGAGCAGGTGATCTCAAGCAAGCCACAGCCGCGTTCAGTGACGCACTCAAGCTCAATCCCGATCATGAAGCCGCTCAGGATGCCGTCCGGGAGGCCATGTATTTCCTGCTGGAAAAGCAGGCTTAACTATCCCCGCGGATGATGTCTGGCATGGAGTTGCTTCAGTCGCTCGCGTGCCACATGGGTATAGATCTGGGTGGTAGAAATATCGGCATGACCCAGCAGCAGTTGCACCACGCGCAAATCAGCGCCGTGGTTGAGCAAGTGGGTGGCAAAAGCGTGGCGTAAGGTATGCGGCGACAGCGACTTGTCGATACCCGCGCACCGCGCGTGGCGCTTGATCAGGTGCCAGAACGCCTGGCGCGTCATGGCTGCACCGCGTGCGGTAACAAATAATGCATCACTGATTTTCCCTCCCAGCAATGCAGGCCGGGCTTCCGTGGTATAGCGGTTTATCCAATCCAGCGCTTCTTCCCCCAGTGGCGCCAGTCGCTCCTTGCTGCCCTTGCCCATTACGCGCACTACGCCCATATTCGAGCTTACCTGGACAACTTTCAGAGCAACCAGTTCCGATACCCGCAACCCGCTGGCGTAGAGCACTTCCAGCATGGCGCGGTCGCGCAAGCCCAGTGGCCGTTCCACATCAGGAATCGCAAGTAATGCTTCCACCTCCACTTCTGTCAGACTCTTGGGCAGATTGCGCGGAAGTTTCGGGGTGTCAATGTTGAGACTGGGATCAGTCTGGATTTTCCCCTGACGCAACAAAAAACGGTAAAAGCGCTTCAAGCTCGACAGTTCGCGACTGGTGGTGCTGGCTTTGACTCTGGTCGAAACTTTATAGGCGAGAAACTCAAGCAGATCGGTATGCGTTGCGGTCAGCAGCGCTCCGTCGCTGCGACTTTGTTTTTCCAGCCATTCGGAAAATTTTTGCAGATCGCTGCGGTAGCTTTCCAGAGTATTGCGCGACAAGCCATCTTCCAGCCACAAGGCATCAGAGAATTCATCCAGCAATCCTGTATTGGACTCAGGTGCACTCATGGCGCAACAGCCAGCGTTTGATGGCAAGCGGAACTCCGTCGCTGGCATGCATGAACCCACCCAGACCACCGTTCTTGGCGATAACGCGATGACAGGGAATCACGATCGGCAGCCGATTGGCGCCACATGCTTGCCCCACTGCGCGGGGAGCAGAATGCAGTTGTGTGGCAATAGCGGCATAACTGCTGGTGGCACCGCAGGGTATCGTCCGTATGGTCTGCCATACCCGGCGCTGGTGAATGGTGCCGCCGATGTGCAGCGACAGATCGAAAATAAAACCGGGGTCGGCCAGATATGCCTGCAACTGCTGACAGACTTCCCTGGCCAGCGAATTCTGCGGTACCAGCGAGGGGGTATCGAGAGGCAGATACTCGATATCGGTCAACCAGTCTTCTTCGGTGCGAATGCCGAGCAGCGCGAACGGCGTGGCAAGTTTCGCCTGGTAATCATTTGCTGGCCTGGCTTTCAAAATGGTTTTGGCTGTAGTCATGCTGACGCTGATCAATATCCTCGATATATCCAGGGAAGCGCTGTTGCTGATCGGATTATTTTTTGTCGACTTTGACTTTGTGCGAACAGTCCGGCGATAATCGGTTGTTACCCGGCTTGAGCAATCTGATAGCAACACAACGATTTAAGGAGCAAGAAGTGAAATTTAGCATAAAAAGTGGGAACCCGGAGAAGCAGCGCAGTGCCTGTGTGGTAGTGGGCGTGTTCGAGCCGCGCAAACTGACCGAAGCGGCGGAAGCCATGGATAAAATCGCCAAGGGATATATCAGCGGCATCCTGCGCCACGGCGACATGGAAGGTAAGGCAGGTTCGACCCTGCTGCTGCACAATGTGCCGCATGCACTGTGCGAGCGGATATTGCTGGTGGGGCTGGGCAAAGAACGGGAATTTCATGACAAGGAATATCGCGATGCAGTGCGTGCCGCTTTCAAGGCGCTGCAGGAAACCGGTGCGGCGGATGCCACCCTGTATCTGGCTGAAATTCCGCTGAAAAAACGCGACGCTGCGTGGAAAATTTCCCAGACCGCGATTGTGGCGCTGGAAAGCACCTACCGTTCCGATCGCCTCAAAAGCAAACCTGGGGAAAGCAAGCCACATTTGCGCAAGATCACGCTGGGCATGACCAGTCCGGCGGAGTCTGCCAGCGGTGAAACAGCCCTGCAACAAGGACTCGCCATCGCCCACGGCATGAATCTGGCCAAGGATCTGGGCAACCTTCCACCCAACATCTGCACTCCCACCTATCTGGCGCAACAAGCCATGAACCTGGCCAAGACCTATAAACTCAAGGCCACCATTCTTGAGCAGAAGGATATGGAAAAGCTGGGCATGGGCTCGCTGCTGTCGGTCGCGCGCGGCAGTCGTCAGCCTGCCAAACTGATTGCGCTGGAATACTATGGCCGGGGAAAAACGGAAAAACCCATCGTGCTGGTGGGCAAAGGCGTCACCTTTGATACCGGTGGCATTTCTTTGAAGCCCGCAGCGGAAATGGATGAAATGAAATACGACATGTGCGGAGCTGCCAGTGTGCTGGGCACTCTCGCAGCGATTGCACAAATGCGGCTGCCGATCAACGTGGTTGGCATCATCCCCACCACTGAGAACATGCCGGACGGCAACGCCACCAAACCCGGTGACGTCGTCACCAGCATGTCCGGGCAGACCATCGAAATTCTCAACACTGATGCTGAAGGGCGGCTGATCCTGTGCGATGCGCTGACTTATGCAGAACGCTATGAGCCGGAAGCGGTGATCGATATCGCCACCCTCACCGGCGCCTGTGTCATCGCGCTGGGACATGTGGCGTCCGGTCTGCTCAGCAATGATGACGAACTCGCGCAGGAGCTGCTGCAGGCCTCAGAGCAAGCCGTAGATCGTGCCTGGCATCTGCCGCTGTGGGACGATTACCAGGAACAACTGAAAAGCAATTTTGCCGATATGGCCAACATCGGTGGACGCGCTGCGGGGACCATCACTGCCGCCTGTTTCCTGTCACGCTTCACCAAAAAGTATCGTTGGGCACACCTGGACATTGCCGGCACTGCGTGGAAATCCGGCAAGGACAAGGGTGCAACCGGCCGGCCGGTGCCGCTGCTGACGCAGTTTCTGATCAGTCGCGCGGCGCAATCGGTCAAAAAGGCGAAAGAAGCTTCATGACGTCAATATGACCCAGATCGACTTCTATTCCGACACCGACGACAAGCTGCACACCGCTTGCCGTTTGAGTGCCAAAGCGGTGCAGCAAGGTCGCAAAGTGATGATCTATACGCCTGATAGCACTATCGTCGAGCGCCTCGACAAGCTGCTGTGGACATTCTCTCCCATCGGCTTCATTCCCCACTGCCATACTGACGACAAACTGGCTGACGTAACCCCGGTGATATTAGGCCATCAGGCCGAGCAGCTCCCGCACGATGATGTGCTGCTCAATCTGCACATCGAATACCCGCCTTTCTTCAGCCGCTTCCAGCGCTTGATCGAGATCACTGGAACTACGCCGGAAGACATGCAGGCAGCACGCAAGCGCTACCGTTTCTACCATGACCGGGGATATGAAATTCGCCATCACAAGCTTGGGGGCGCATAGCATCGAACAGTCGCATCCACCGTTCTCCGATCACTTTTCTCCGCCATGACAGACGACAACGAAATTCCACCAGAACCCGATCATGATGAAGTTCTGGACAAGCTCGATGCGTTGCTGAGCAAACACCAGGGCAAGCCCGCGGTAGTGACTGAGCCGGCAGTGGAGGACAAGGTGATAGCTGTTCCGGTTCTCACCCAGGTCTTCGACGCCATGCTGGAGCAAACCATATCTCCAGTAACCGGTGACATCCCGACCCTCACGGAAGTAGTATTTCTCCCTACAGCATCCCAACCCGAGACCACACCACCGCTACGACAGATTGTGGATGCTGCGCTGAAGGAAACGGGGATAGAGCTGGATAACACGGCACAAGCAGCGCTGGTTCAGGCGCTGGAACGTCATTTACAAGAATCCATGGTTGCACCCGACTCGAATCGTGCTGAAAACTATAATTCCGGCACAGACGCTGACTTCTCGCAGAGTGTATCTCAACCAGCCGTGACGCCGGCACCTGCGCCTTCCTCTATAATGACTGACTTTCCAGCACCAGCAGATTCAAACCCGATCTCCATGGACCTCGCAAAAAGTTTTGATCCTCAACCTATCGAAAACCACTGGTATTCCATCTGGGACTCCGCCGGTTATTTCAAACCCATAGCGGCTGAAGGGATTGCTGCACCAGCGCCCGCCTACTGCATCATGCTGCCGCCGCCCAACGTTACCGGCACACTGCACATGGGGCATGCGTTCCAGCATACGCTGATGGACGCGCTCTCGCGCTACCACCGCATGCTCGGCGACAACACTTTATGGCAAGCGGGAACCGACCACGCCGGCATCGCCACCCAGATCGTGGTGGAGCGACAACTGGATCAGCAGAACATCAACCGCCGTGACCTGGGACGCGAGGAATTCCTCAAGCGCGTGTGGCAGTGGAAAGAGGAATCCGGCTCCACCATCACCCGCCAGATGCGGCGACTGGGTGCTTCCTGCGACTGGTCACGCGAGCGTTTCACCATGGACGAAGGCCTGTCCCGCGCCGTCACCGAAGTGTTCGTACGGCTTTATCGCGAAGGAGCGATCTACCGCGGCAAGCGGTTGGTGAACTGGGATCCGGTGCTGCAAACTGCGGTATCCGATCTGGAAGTGGCATCAACCGAAGAAGACGGCTCTCTCTGGCATATCCGCTACCCGCTGGCCGAACCGGATCTGCAAAATGGCTTGACCTGTCTTGTCGTTGCCACCACCCGCCCCGAAACCATGCTGGGGGATATGGCGGTTGCCGTGCATCCGGATGACCTGCGCTACCGCCACCTGATCGGTCGCGCTGTGCGCCTGCCGTTATCGGCCAGCACCCCTGCGGCCTGGCACAGCATTCCGATCATCGCCGACACCTATGTGGACCCGAAATTCGGCACCGGCTGCGTGAAAATCACCCCGGCACACGATTTCAACGACTACCAGATGGGCCTGCGGCACAAGCTGGTTCCACTCAATATTCTCACGCTGGATGGGAAGATAAATGATCACGCACCGGTTGAGTATCAAGGCATGGATCGGTTTGCGGCGCGCACCAAAATCATCACCGACCTCGGCGCACTGGAGTTGCTGGCTGAGATCAAGCCACACAAACTGATGGTGCCGCGCGGTGACCGCACTCATGCAGTGATCGAACCGATGCTCACTGACCAGTGGTACGTGGCGATGGAGGGTCTGGCCAAACGCGGACTGGAAGTGGTGGCGAGCGGCGAGGTGAAATTCGTCCCGGAAAACTGGAGTCACGTTTATAACCAGTGGCTGGAAAACATCCAGGACTGGTGCATCTCGCGCCAATTATGGTGGGGGCACCGCATCCCGGCATGGTATGACGAGAGTGGCAGAATTTACGTTGCCCACAGCCTGGAGGAAGCACAACAGCAAGCTGGCGAGCGCAAGCTCATGCAGGATGAAGACGTACTCGATACCTGGTTTTCTTCCGCATTGTGGCCGTTCTCGACGCTGGGCTGGCCGGAAGAGACGCCGGAACTCAAGACTTTCCTGCCGACCTCGGTGCTGGTTACTGGCTTCGACATCATCTTCTTCTGGGTGGCGCGCATGGTGATGATGTCGCTGCATTTCACCGGCAAAGTGCCTTTCCGCGAAGTCTATGTGACCGGCCTGATCCGCGATTCGGAAGGCCACAAGATGAGCAAGTCTAAAGGCAACGTGCTGGACCCGCTGGATCTCATCGATGGCATCGCGCTGCCGGATCTGATCGCCAAGCGCACCACCGGATTGATGAATCCCGCGCAAGCCGAGTCGATCGAAAAAATCACCCGCAAGCATTTCCCAGAAGGCATTCCCGCATTCGGCACTGATGCATTGCGCTTCACTTTCGCCAGCCTCGCCTCGCATGGCCGCGACATCAAATTCGATATGCAGCGCTGTGAAGGCTACCGCAATTTCTGCAACAAGCTGTGGAATGCCACACGCTATGTACTGATGAATTGCGAAGGCAAAGATACGGCTCTGGATGCGAGTTCGGCCAGTGAACTGCCGCTGGAGCTCTCCGATGCCGACCGCTGGATCATCGGCCGCTTGCAGCAGGCGGAAAGTGCGGTGGCGCAGGCATTTCACGATTACCGCTTCGATACCGCAGCACGCGAAATCTATGAATTCGTCTGGGACGAATATTGCGACTGGTACCTGGAACTTGCCAAGGTACAACTGACCGGCAGCAGCGACGCCGTGCAGCGCGCCACCCGCCACACCCTGGTACGGGTGCTGGAAACCACGCTGCGGCTGGCCCATCCCATCATTCCGTTCATCACCGAAGAGTTGTGGCAAAAAATTGCGCCGCTGGCGGGCAAGCAAGGTGCAAGCATCATGCTCCAGCCCTACCCCCATGCCGATGCAGCGCGCATTGACGAGAATGCCAGCCAGCGTATCGCCGCACTCAAGGAAATAATCAACGCCTGCCGTACCCTGCGCAGCGAAATGAACCTGTCGCCAGCGGCAAGAGTCCCGCTGCTGGTGGCGGGAGATCAGCAGATACTGACTGACTTCTCTCCTTACTTAATGGCGCTGGCCAAATTATCCGGGGTGGAAATCATGCAGGATAAACTGCCCGATGCCGATGCGCCGGTAGCGATCGTTGGCGAATTCAGATTGATGCTGAAAATCGAGGTGGATGTGGTCGCTGAACGCGAGCGTCTGGCCAAGGAAATTGCCCGCATCGGAAACGAAATGACCAAGGCCGAAATCAAGCTTGCCAATCCCAGCTTCGTCGAACGCGCCCCGGCCAAGGTAGTGGAGCAGGAAAAAGAACGTCTCGCCAATTTTGCCGCGACGCTGGAGAAGCTGCAGGAACAGTTGCGGAAACTGGGTTGAGCAGCTCTTTAAGTTGCGATGGCCTATTCCCGACATAATTGAGACCTTCGGTGCTATGCACATTTGAATAACTGCTAATCTGGAACTGAGAAATTTCAATGAAAGCGGGCAAAGTTCAGAACTAGACATACTGGACGTGCAATCGTCTGATCATCGTTCCGCTGGCATAAATAGCCAATTTTCAACCGGCGGCAATATCCGCCCGTTCCGCACAGGGTAAAATGCCCTTGATGAACCAGCCAACCCGTAACCCAAATCCGACGTTGCCACCTGACGACCCGCAACGTGAAGTGCTGCACAACGAGGTGCACGCTCGTCCGGCGGCACGCATTCGCCTGCCGGCGCTTGTAGTTTTCATTGCCGTGCTAAATGATGGCGTCAGCCGTGAAGCGGAATGCCAACACTTGAATCGCCTGCCTGGACAGGGAAAGTTAACGCCTACCGATCTGCAAGAGAACTTCCTGCGTCTGCGTTTCGCGGATCACACGCTGAAGTGGGAACGCCATAGCGAATTTACCCGTTACTCGCTAGTGCAGGCACTCCCACCACATGCATCGCTGGATGCAACCAATCCTGAACTGCTCTCTTCATTATCACTGGATGCCGCCTGGCTACGAGCCATTCCTGGCCGAACTGTAGCAGCCATCAAGCTCGTGATGCTGGCCGAGAACTTGGCGAATCCGGAAATCTTGCTGGATCGTGCGCACCACTGGTTCGGCGACCATGCTGTGGTGGCATCAATGATGGGGCATGGCCATTCGATCGTTGTCACTGACTTCCGCTTGCGGGACAGCGGTTTTGAACGCATGTTGGTGCTGGCCCCAGCTGATACTAGCGAGACCCGCGCAGGACGGATCTCGTCACGGCTCCTGGAGTTGGAAACATATCGCCTGATGGCATTGCGTGGTCTGCCGGTTGCCAAAGCACTTGGACCGATGCTGACCGAATCCGAGGCCGTGCTGTCAACCATCACCGCACGCCTTGAAGGTAAACACGATAGCGACCAAGATCTGCTGGACACACTGGTAGCGTTAGCGGCGCGGGTGGAGCGGGTGACTGCCGAACACATGTATCGCTTTTCTGCCACGCAGGCTTACGATGCGCTGGTACTCCAACGCATCGCTGAGCTGCGCGAAAAACCTATCCCCGGCACGCAAACAGTAGGCGAGTTCATGCAGCGCCGGTTGTCTCCGGCTATCGCCACGGTGGCGGCCACAGCGCAGCGGCTAGCATCGCTGTCGCAGCGCATCGAACGCGCCGGCGGGCTGCTACGCACGCGCGTGGACATCGCCACAGAGGCGCAGAACCAACAGTTGCTGGCTAAGCTGACACGTGGGCAGGAACTGCAGCTACGCCTGCAGAAAACGGTGGAAGGGCTTTCGATCGCGGCGATCTCGTACTACGTGATCAGCCTTGTGCTTTACGCGGGGAAGGCGGCTAATGCAGCAGGATTACCGATCAACCCGGAAATTGCTGCGGGTGCGATGATCCCGGTGGTATTGTGGGGCGTGGCGTGGTTGACGCGGCGGATTCAGAGACGCTTTCAAGCCTGAGCATGGAGTGTCTCCCAGTCGACTGTCGTGTATGTGTGAAGGCGGTTTCTGAGCTGAAGTCTGACCGTCTCTTCTTGGCACATTGGTTTTACACCGTTTCCACGGACTCTTAATTAAGAGTGGGTTGATGAATCTTATCACTGTTTAGTGGCTGCTTTGGAGCAGATGCTCAACCGTCTCTTCCTGGCACCAAGCTGACATTGGTAAAAACCGGAAATGGCCGCTTCAAGCAGTCGCAGCATCTGTCTGTCCGTTGAAATCATTTGTAAGGCACCACTACTTCGGCTTTCAACTGGTAACCGGCCTGCCCCATTTCAGTATCGACCTTGCCGGCATGCATGACGCCGCTGACCCACATGGTATCCATCGTGCGCATGCCGGTGATGGGTTTTGATACCGTCACATGAATGATCTGGTTGGACGGCGGTGGCGGCGTATGAATGCAGGCCCCGAAATAAGGCACGAATAAAAATTCTCTGACCTTGTCACCCACTTTATCCAGAGGAATCACGAATCCCGGCAGACGAATGCGCGCGCCATTCAGGGCAGGCTCGATCGGCGCATTGCTCCATGCTTCGCGTATTTTCTCCAGTGCCTCGATCGCGCGCGGATCACCGTCCCTGAGATTGTCGAGCTTCAACCCTTTCAACGGCGCCATCGGGTCCCAGTTCTTGGGCATCAGGTCATCCCAGGTTATTTCCTTGTAAGTAGTTGCCGAAGTTGTCGAGGGGGTTGCTGCAGGCGCTGTTTTGCCAGCGTTCTTCGCAGGAGCAGTCGGCAGCCGCTCACCCACACTGTAGTCGCGCGCAATTGCTGCCGGTGCAGTAAAAATCAACAAACCGGCCAGCAGCAGAGTCTGCTTGAGGCGTGAATGGATGGTCATGTTTTTCATAATCTCGGTGTCAAGCCATCGGCCAGGGACATGCGATAAGCGCGGTAACCCGGTATCAGGCTGACCAGGAATCCCGTCGCCATCACCAGCAGCAGCAGTTGCCAGGCTTCAGCCGATAACGTCCATGCTGCCAGAGAGATCCCCAAGTGTGTTTCCAGCATCGGCGTAACAAATACGCCGAGTGTGATCAGACCCAGCAAGCCGAGCAGCGAACCTGCCACCACCACCATCAGTCCTTCAATCGCCAGCAGCATGAACACCACGCGCGGGCCGGCGCCTACCGAGCGCAGAACCGCGAGTTCACGCCGACGCTCGCCGAGTCCGGCCAGCACCACAGCCACCAGACCGCTGAGGCCAACCGCGACCACCAGCGCGGAAATCGCCAGCAGCGATTTCTCGACGATGCTGACGATGGACCACAGCTCATCCAGTGCCACTCCCGGCAGAACTGCCAGCAACGGCTCGGCCTTGTACTGATTGATATGGCGTTGCATCTGGAACACCCCTGCCCGGCTTTTCAGTCCGATGAAGGCCGCGGTGATTTCCTTGGGAGCCAGATCGAATTTGCGCACATATTCGGCCGGGATCGATAACCCTGGCATCGGCGCCCCGCCCTGCCAGTCAAGATGAATCGCCTCAATCGCCTCCAGGCTGATGTGGACGCTGCGATCCACCGCCAGGCCGGTGCGCTTGAGAATACCGCTCACCTTGAACGGCTTGTCGGCGTGCTCGGCCAGGCCGATGCCGCCCGCGCCATGATTGAGAACAATGCTGTCACCCAGTTGGTAGCCAAGCTGCTCGGCGACATCCGCGCCCACCACTGCATCGAAAATGTCGGCAAACGGTTTGCCGGAAGAAAACGCCAGCAAGCGGCGATCGGCATACTGGAAATGCTTGAAATAATCAGTTGTGGTGCCAACCACGGCAAAACCGCGATGCGAGTCTCCCAGTGAAATCGGCACTGCCCATGCCACGGCCGGATGCTCTGCCATCATCTGAAAACTTGACCAGCGGATGTTATGGGTTGCATCCCCCAGGCGGAATACGGCATAAAGCATGAGCTGGATCGGGCTGGTGCGCGCACCCACCACCAGATCGGTTCCCGAGACGGATTGCGAAAAACTCTCGCGTGCCTGGGTGCGCAACTGCTCGACCCCCAGCAGCAGCATGACGGAAAGTGCAATGCTGATCGCCATCAATCCCAGTGTGGCGCGCCGGTTCCAGGCACTGGCGAAGGCGAGGAACAGCAGCGGCCTCATGCCGCCTCCGCAGTGACTGCGCACAATTCGCTCAAGTTGACGCTGCGGTTGAAGTGCTGCGCCAGACGCTGGTCATGGCTGACAAAGATCAGAGTCACATCCTCATCATTGCAGCGTCCCAGCAGCACATCGAGAAATTCTGCCTGCCGGTCTGCATCCAGTGCCGAAGTGGGTTCATCAGCAATGATCAGCTCGGGATGCCCCATCAAGGCACGAGCCGCCGCTACGCGTTGCTGCTGCCCGACCGACAATGCCGTTACCGGTTGCCGCGCCAAAGTCAGATCCAGCCCCAGTTGACTGAGCAGCCGGTCGGCGGATTGTTCGAGTGTATCGGCCGCTTCCAGTGCACGCTCCCGCCTGCGCTGCGAGAAGCGGCAGGGCAACAGCACGTTCTCGCGCACCGACAGATAAGGCACCAGGTTGAACTGCTGGAACAGCAAGCCCACATGATCAACGCGGAAGCGGTCACGCGTGCTCGACGTCAGTGCCGTCAAGTCGGTATCGAGCACCTGCAATTGCCCATGCTGCGGCGCCAGTACGCCACCCAGCAGGCTCAACAGCGTGCTCTTGCCGCTACCGCTCGCACCCTGCAAAAAAACGCGTTCGCCACGTTCCACCTGAAACTTCGGAATCGAAAGCCGAAAGCCTTGTCTGCCGGGCCATTGGAAAATCAGGTTCTGAATGTCGATCACAAGCTGGCGCATGCCAGAATCTTACCACTTCAACCGGGTGGACTTGGGTGAGAGCTTTGCGCTTGACTGACCTTTGGGTCCGACTACAGCGGCATCAATCCGTTTGAGGCCGGAAAACTGCTGGAACAAGCGCACCTCGATTCCCTGCAAAGCCTGTGGCATCACACACTGAAAATGCCAGGTCGCCGCCAACTCCGCATGTGCGTCAGATGCATCGGCTTTGGCTGTATCACTGCCCTTGCCAGAATCCGCGGCAGGTGCCAGCAAACCGGAGGCAAGTACCGCCGATTCCAGTTCGGCTGACTCCAGCCGGCATTGCGCCGCGGGGGTAAAGACAAACAGGGTGGCAGCTTGATGGAGTTTCAATGCCATGGCCCTGACCGCTTGGCGTTCTTTCTCATTGCGCGGCGCGCGTTCGAACCCCAGCAGATTGTCCAGCGGACTATCCAGATTGATCTGCACTGCCGCACCATCGATCACAACTTCCAGAGTGGCCAGGCCATGCACATGGGCACCGGGCTGGTGTGCCCTTGCCAATGGCATGATGCTCAGCGACAGCATGACGACTGTCATTGCTGAACCCATAAAGCGCAATAGCTGTTTCATCGTTTGCCCCTGTTGATTGATCAGACCGTGTTTATTGCGAGAAAGCAGGTACCCATTATACAAGCAGTAAAAAGCTCGAGAATTCAGCCTGTTTGCGATATAATTCCGGGCGTCGCTGAAACGAACACCCACTCCCTGCCATTCCCGCGGGGAGTTTTATTTAGAAAAGGGAGAAGAATCATACGCATCATCCTATTAGGCGGTCCCGGTGCGGGAAAGGGTACACAAGCCAATTTCATCAAGGAACATTTTGGCATCCCGCAGATTTCCACCGGTGACATGCTGCGCGCTGCAGTCAAGGCAGGCACCGAACTGGGCATTGCGGCCAAGAAAATCATGGACGCGGGGGGATTGGTTCCCGACGACATCATCATCAATCTGGTGAAAGAACGCATTGCACAAGCAGATTGCGCCAAGGGATTCCTGTTTGACGGCTTTCCCCGCACCATTCCCCAGGCTGATGCGATGAAAGCCGCGGGGGTGCCGATCGACTACGTGATTGAAATTGACGTGGCTGACGAAGAAATCATCAAGCGTATGTCGGGCCGCCGCAGCCATGTGGCTTCAGGTCGTACTTATCATGTGCTATTCAATCCGCCTAAAACGGAAAACCGGGATGATGTAACCGGAGAGCCGCTGGTACAGCGCGATGACGACAAGGAAGAGACCGTAGGAAAACGGCTCGAAATCTATCACGCCCAGACTGAACCGTTGATAGAATACTACTCGAAATGGGCGGCTAGCGGCGGAGAGAGCGCCCCCAGATACGTGAAAATTGCCGGAGTCGGATCGGTTGAAAACATTCGCGATAACATTTTCGCATCGCTGCAGTAATTGCAATCAGAGGTACAGGTAGATTTTTCGTAACCGGATTTCGATTCGGAAATGGATCAATACAATGCCGGCATTTATGTCGGCAAGACTGCCAAAGATTTGGATAAATCAGGAGAAAACATTATGGTTGCAAAAAATGCTTTTTATGCCCAATCCGGCGGGGTCACCGCAGTCATTAATGCATCTGCCGCCGGTTTGATTGAAGCTGCGCGCAAGCAGAAAGGCAAAATCGGTAAAATTTATGCTGGCCGTAACGGCATTATCGGCGCCCTGACCGAAGACCTGATCGATACCGGCAAGGACTCCATTGCGGCGATCAGAGCGCTGCGTCATACACCCTCCGGCGCATTCGGCTCCTGCCGCTACAAATTGAAAAGCCTCGAGCAGAACCGGCGCGAATATGAACGCCTGATCGAGGTATTCAAGGCACATAACATCGGTTATTTCTTTTATAACGGCGGCGGCGATTCCGCCGATACCTGCCTGAAGGTATCGCAACTCGCCGACACGCTGGGTTATCCGATCCAGGCCATTCATGTTCCCAAGACTGTGGATAATGATCTGCCGATTACCGATTGCTGCCCCGGTTTTGGTTCGGTGGCGAAATACATCGCCGTATCCACACGCGAAGCGAGCTTTGACGTAGCCAGCATGTCGAAAACCTCGACCAAGGTATTCGTGCTGGAAGTGATGGGGCGCCATGCCGGATGGATTGCAGCAGCAGGCGGACTGGCATCGAGCAAGGACTGTGAAATTCCCATTGTCATCCTGTTTCCGGAAATCGCCTTCGATAAGGCAAAATTTCTCGCCAAGGTGGACGGCTACGTCAAGAAATTCGGCTACTGCTCAGTGGTGGTGTCGGAAGGCGTGAAAGGCGCAGATGGCAACTTTCTCTCCGACCAGGGACTGCGCGACGCTTTTGGCCATGCCCAATTAGGTGGCGTTGCACCGGTGGTGGCAAACATCATCAAGGATGGCTTGGGACTCAAATATCACTGGGGTGTAGCCGACTATCTGCAGCGCGCAGCACGCCACATTGCGTCCAAAACCGACGTTGAACAGGCTTATGCAATGGGCAAGGCTGCCGTGGAGTTCGCCGTCAAAGGACATAACTCGGTGATGCCCACGATAGAGCGCCTGTCCAACAAACCTTACAAGTGGAAAGTCGGCATGGCGCAACTGTCCAAAGTCGCCAATGTGGAAAAAATGATGCCTGGCAACTTTATCACCAAGGATGGTTTTGGCATTACTGACAAATGCCGTGAATATCTGACTCCGCTCATCAAGGGTGAAGACTATCCGCCTTACAAGGATGGTCTGCCTAATTACGTGCGGCTGAAGAACGTGGCAGTCAAGAAAAAATTGGGTGATTTCAAGATTTGAGTCTTATCAGGTTTGTTTTGATTTACGCACAAGCTGTTATGCGGAGTTATTGGGCCGAAATTTCGCATGCATTCTCAGACGGTCTGACTTTAACTGGAGATTTTAATGGGTACTGGTCTAATCATCGCAATCAGTTGCGCGATGGCCGCGCTTCTGTATGGAGCGCTTTCGATTAAATGGATTCTGAGTTTGTCAGATGGCAACGAACGCATGCGCGAGATCGCCACTGCGATTCAAGAAGGCGCTTCCGCTTACCTGAATAGGCAATACACCACCATCAGCATCGTCGGCGTGATTCTGCTGGTGGCTATTTTTGTCGCCTTGGGCTGGCAAACTGCTGTTGGTTTTGCTCTCGGTGCAGTTCTGTCAGGTCTTGCCGGTTATATCGGCATGAACGTGTCGGTACGTGCCAATGTGCGTACCGCAGAAGCTGCCAGAGACGGCCTTAACGCCGCACTCAATGTTGCCTTCAAAGGTGGGGCGATCACCGGCATGCTGGTAGTTGGCCTGGGTCTTCTGGGCGTGGCGGGCTACTACGCTTTTCTTACCGTCGGTCTCGGCGCTAGCGCATCGGATGCAACCCATGCGCTGGTAGGTCTGGCCTTCGGCAGTTCGCTGATTTCCATTTTTGCTCGTCTGGGCGGCGGCATCTTTACCAAAGGCGCCGACGTCGGTGCTGACCTGGTCGGTAAAGTCGAGGCCGGAATTCCTGAGGATGATCCGCGCAACCCGGCGGTTATCGCTGACAATGTGGGCGATAACGTGGGTGACTGTGCCGGTATGGCAGCCGACCTGTTTGAAACCTACGCTGTGACCATCATCGCCACCATGCTGCTGGGCGGATTATTGATTACAGACCCGGTTGTGAGTGCAAGCGCAGTGATCTACCCACTGGTACTGGGTGGATTTTCCATCATCGCCTCTATCATCGGTTGCGCCTTTGTCAAAGCGCGTGAGGATGGCAAGGTCATGAATGCGCTTTACCGCGGCCTGGCAGTCGCCGGCATATTGGCAGCAATCGTCTACTATCCGATTACCACCACAATGTTGGGCGACGGTATCGTAATTGACGGCAAGAATATCTCGGCGATGAATTTGTACCTTGCCGGACTGGTCGGCCTGGCGCTAACCGCCGCGATGGTATGGATCACCGAGTACTACACCTCCACCGAATATGGGCCAGTGCAGCATATTGCGGAAGCATCCAGTACCGGTCACGGCACCAACGTGATTGCCGGTCTCGGTGTTTCCATGAAATCGACCGCTGCCCCGGTGCTGGTCGTATGTCTTTCGATCTGGTGTTCTCATGAACTGGCAGGGCTGTATGGCATTGCCATTGCCGCGACTTCGATGCTGTCCATGGCCGGCATTATCGTGGCGCTGGACGCTTATGGCCCGATCACCGATAACGCCGGTGGTATTGCACAAATGGCTGGTTTGCCAAAAGAGATCCGCGACATCACCGATCCTCTGGATGCCGTGGGCAACACCACCAAAGCGGTAACCAAAGGTTATGCCATCGGTTCAGCTGGCTTGGCTGCATTGGTGCTGTTCGCCGATTACACGCATGCCCTTTCCAGCGGCGGCAAGCTAGTGGTCTTTGATTTGTCCGATCACATGGTGATTATCGGCCTGTTTATCGGCGGCATGGTGCCCTACCTGTTCGGAGCGATGGCGATGGAAGCGGTCGGTCGTGCGGCCAGTTCAGTGGTGGTGGAAGTACGCCGCCAGTTCAAGGAAATCCCGGGCATCATGGCAGGCACGGCCAAACCGGATTATTCCAAAGCGGTGGACATGGTGACCAAAGCAGCCATCAAGGAAATGGTTGTTCCTTCGTTGCTGCCGGTGGCGGTACCGGTACTCGTGGGTCTGCTGCTTGGCCCGGTGGCTTTGGGTGGGGTGCTGATCGGTGCCATCATTACCGGTATTTTCGTCGCCATTTCCATGACTGCCGGTGGCGGCGCTTGGGATAATGCCAAGAAATACATTGAAGACGGCCATTTCGGCGGCAAGGGTTCGGAAGCGCACAAAGCCGCCGTAACCGGTGACACCGTGGGCGATCCCTACAAGGACACCGCCGGACCTGCGGTCAATCCGCTGATCAAGATCATGAACATTACTGCGTTGTTGATCGTGCCACTGCTGTAATCTGTGTCATTCCGCGAAGCACGCCGAGAAACTCTGGCGTGCTTCGTTACTGGCGGAAATTGAATTTGCTCAATTACTAACTTGTCTCCCGGATATTTCAGATGAACAGCAAGATTGCTCTCACGCTGGATGATGCCAAGAAGATTGCCACTGCTGCCGAAGCGGAAGCCCGGCACAACAACTGGCCGGTGGTGATCGCGATTGTCGATGATGGCGCCCACCTGCTCCACCTGCTACGCTTGGATGACGCCCAGTTTGGCAGTATCGAAGTGGCATTGCAGAAAGCCCGCGCTGCCATCGCCTTCCGCCGTCCTACCAAAGTATGGGAGGAACATGTTGCGGAGGGGCGCATGCGCTATCTTGCCCTGCCCGGAATCCTGCCGATCGAAGGAGGCCTACCCATCATGGTGGATGGCCAGTTCATCGGCGCAATCGGCGTTAGCGGTGTGCGTTCCAATCAGGATGCACAAATTGCTCAGGCGGGAATCGATGCACTGCTGAAATCCGGTTGACATGTCTCTGCTCAGTCGTTATTGTTCTGCCAATTTAATTTTGTATTTACATACCTGCTTATCCTGTTTATATTTAATCTGCCGTGCAACATAACTACCTGACGACTCCATTGGAATCTTAGCCATGAACCCGCCCTCTTCAACCATGATCAGTGTGAAACCCTTAGAACGTTACACAGCAGGGGCGCGTTGCTGTCTACCGAAATTCTGCCTGGGCATGGCAATCCTGGGACTGTCCTTTCAAGTTCTGGCAAATCCAACCGCCCCCCCAAAAGACGCAGCAGCAGTCCCGGCGGTCGAAAGCAAAGTTGATTGGTCCAAAGTTCCGCCGGTGACGCCCATGCCGCGCCCAGGATTATTCATCGTGCCCCCCTCCGGAGTTGGCTACTATTCCCTGTGGGACTTACTCACCGGCAATGAACGTAAAGCTCCGCCCGTCGCCCCGTATGCCCCCTTTGGCCTTCTCCCCGTCTCCTCATTTGACGTGGATTTCCGTTATATGGAAAAACCGGGCTATGAAAAAGATATCTTCGACCCCGTCAAGCGCATCCATATGGGCAACGACTGGCTCCTGTCTTTTGGCGGCAGTTTCTGGTTCCGGAATATGCGCGAGTCTGGGAGCCGACTTGAACCGGGGGACAACACTTACAACCTGATACGGACTCGACTCCACGCCGATCTATGGTATCGGGATAAGGTCCGGCTCTTTGCCGAGGGGATAGATTCCCGCAGCTTTTCGCAAGAAAAGAATCCGCTTGGTATCGACGTAAACCATACTGACATGCTGAACCTGTTTGCGGACATCAAGATAGCGGATGTGAAGGATGGCCAGGCCTATGTTCGTGTCGGCCGGCAGGAATTGCTGTACGGCTCGCAGAGATTGATCTCCACCCTGGATTGGGCCAATACGCGGCGTACCTTCCAAGGTGTCAAAACTTTCTGGCGTAGCCCGAAATTGGATCTGGACGCGTTCTGGGTACGCCCGATGAATATATCGCAACAATCTCGGACTAACTTCGACAATTGGGATGAGAATCGGGATTTTTACGGTCTGTGGGGAACCTATAAACCCCAAAGAGGCCATTTCGCCGATCTCTACTTTCTGAGCCTGGATGACAGCCGCACCAAGGCCATAGCCCCCACATTCAACAATATAACAGGGGGGGTCGTACATACCGTGGGTAGCCGCTACGCAGGCAACACCAACCAGTACCTGTACGAACTGGAGGCTATGTACCAGTTTGGCCGCTCAATCAACCAGAGTCTTACTCCTACAGATATTTCTGCCGGTGCGGTGGCTGCCGGCGTCGGCTATCAATTCTCTCAGTTGCCCATGAATCCGCAGTTATGGCTGCGCTATGACTACGCTTCGGGTGACAAGAATGCCAATGATGGTCAGAGCAACACCTTTAACCAGCTTTTCCCGTTCGGACACTATTACATGGGTTTCCTGGATCGGGTAGGCCGACAGAATATCCACGACTTCAACGCCCAATTTACTCTGCATCCGCAGCCATGGTTCACATTCATTGCCCAATACCATCGGTTCTTCCTGGCGAATTCACATGATGCCTTGTACAACGCTGCCGGTGTAGGCTATCGGCGGGACTCCACTGGTCAGGCAGGCAGGGATGTGGGCGATGAACTGGACTTGCGCTTCAATATCCACGTTAACCGCCATCAGGATGTCCTGCTCGGTTATTCCAAGCTATGGGCCGGCGACTTTATCAAGCATACCTCGACCACGGGTGGCAGTGGCAGTAGCAATATCTCGCCGAGTCTCATCTACGTTCAGTATGTCGTTCGCTTCTGAAACCAGCTCAAGTTCATTATCCGTCGGATAGCTGAGCTAGCTGAGACTGAGGCACTGATATTTTCCGCAGATGGTGCATGGATGACTGCATAGCTCATGTCGAAGTGACCAACCCCACTACTCTCGCACAGTGCCGCTGGCATGCAGTCGCCGATCTGTCGGCACTGCACCACGCAGCACTGAATGCAATCCTCGACAGTGCGACGCTGGCAATCCAGCAACGCGGACAGTTTCATCTGGTGCTTTCCGGCGGAGAGACGCCACGTGAGATCTATCGGCAATTGCGCACCGCCCACAGCGAGTGGTCCGCATGGCATATTTATTTCAGTGACGAACGCTGCCTGCCGCCAACCGATGCAAATAGAAATTCGTGCATGGCCGGCGAGGCTTGGCTCGACCACGTGCCAATACCCGTGACCCAAGTGCACATAATCCCGGCTGAACTTGGAGCAAACCAGGCAGCTCGCATATATGCCGAAACGCTGCGCACTGTCGGCATGTTCGACGTGGTACTGCTGGGACTGGGTGAAGATGGTCATACTGCAAGCCTGTTTCCCGATCGTGAATGGGGTAGCGCACCCGATGCACCGGATACGCTGGCAGTGCTTGATGCGCCCAAACCACCACCGCAACGCGTGTCGCTGAGTGCGGCACGATTGAGCCGTTCGCAGCAAGTTATATTTCTGGTCGCTGGCGAATCCAAACGTAAGGCAATGGCTGAGTGGCGTAACGGGAAAAATATTCCGGCACAAGCAATAGCACCGGCAGCAGGCGTTGATGTGTTGGTAGAGACTGCACTGTTGATGCCGCTGTCTGTCTAGAATCTCTGAATAGGTGCTCAGCCATGCGCGGGAAAATCGGTACAAATAATTTGAGCCAGTCCTCGCCCGCTATATCTCGTGAAATCTACGAAAACAGTCTGCGCAAGCTTCAGATCGAGCTTGTCAAGCTGCAGCGGCATTTCATAAAGCACAACGAAAAGATTCTGGTCATCTTTGAAGGCCGCGACGCATCTGGCAAAGACGGCACGATCAAGCGCATCGTCCAGCATTTAAGTCCGCGTGAAACACGGGTCGTGGCCCTCGGCAAACCATCTGATCGAGACTGCAGTTCGTGGTACTTCCAGCGTTATGTCCCGTATCTGCCCATAGCCCAGGAACTGGTGCTGTTCAACCGCAGTTGGTACAACCGCGCAGGTGTCGAGCGGGTAATGGGCTTTTGTACCGCAGCCGAATACGAGGAATTCATCGGTTCGGTGTCAGAGTTCGAACATATGCTGGTTCGTTCCGGGATCAAGCTCATCAAGTACTACCTCGACATCAGCAAAACCGAACAGAAAAAACGCCTGGACAAACGCAGATCTGACCCACTCACACAGTGGAAAATCAGCGCACTTGACAATCAGGCGCTCAAAAAATGGAAACAATACAGCTTGGCGCGCGATGAAATGCTGGTACATACCCACAACCTCATAAGCCCCTGGACGATTGTGCGTGCCGATGACAAACAGTTGGCACGGCTCAATATCATCAAGGATATGCTCAGCCGGTTGGATTACGCAGACAAAGCCAAACGGCTGATCCTGCCGGACCCGCGGATTATATCGACATACGATGCCACCCAGCCAGAGAAGGGTTTACTGGCACCGTAGCCGGTAACTCTCTCCATGCCCGATCTCGACTCTTTTTTCTCCAGCAGCGGCACACTGGCACAAGCCGTGCCGGGTTACCGTGCGCGCGCGCAACAACTCGCAATGGCACAGGCGATAGCCGACACCATCGCCGGCAACCGCATTCTGGTGGCAGAAGCAGGTACTGGTACCGGCAAGACCTTCGCTTATCTGGTGCCGGCATTACTGGCGGGCGGCAAGGTAATCATTTCCACCGGCACCAAGACACTGCAGGACCAGCTTTTTACCCGCGATATCCCCACCGTGCGCGCCGCACTCAAGGCACCAGTCACAGTGGCATTATTGAAGGGGCGCGCCAACTACGTGTGCCATTATCATCTGGAACGCACTCTGCAGGATGGACGCACCAGTTTCGCTAGTCGCGACGAAGTTAAGTATCTTAAATTGATCGAGCGCTACGCGGGTGTCAGCAAAAGTGGCGATAAAAGCAGCCTGAGTGAAGTGCCGGAAAACGCCGCGGTCTGGCAGCAGGTAACTTCCACGCGTGAGAATTGTCTCGGCTCGGATTGTCCCAATTACAAGGATTGTTTCGTGATGGAAGCACGCAAACAGGCATTGGCAGCGGATGTGGTGGTGGTTAATCATCATTTGTTCTTTGCTGATGTGATGCTGCGCGACGAAGGCCTGTCGGAGCTGTTACCCGCCTGCAATACGGTAATTTTTGACGAAGCCCACCAGTTGCCGGAAACTGCCAGCCTGTTTTTCGGCGAGTCAGTAAGCACCAGCCAATTGCTGGAACTTGCGCGCGATGCCGAGACCGAAGCATTGCTGGGCGCCAAAGACTTTACTGCATTGCCTGATGCCATTGCGGCGATGGAGAAAGCTGCGCGCGATTTACGCCTGACCATCGAAGGCGAGAACACCCGCCTGCCGCTGGCTGCGGTATTGAAGAATCCGAAATTTGGCAGTGCGCTGGATGAGTTGCTGGAGAAACTTGATGCGCTGGCGGCGCTGCTGGAGAGTCAGGCAGAGCGTTCTGATGGACTGGAAAACTGCTGGCAGCGAACGCGCGAAATTGCTGCCCGCATAAGGCACTGGCGCGATCAGGCGGAGGCCGAAGGATTCGTGCGCTGGCTGGAAGTGTTCAGTCACGCGCTGCAGCTCAATGCCACGCCATTGTCCATTGCGGAGATATTCAACAAACAATTGAATGCCTCGCCGCGCGCATGGATATTCACTTCTGCGACATTGGCAGTGAAAGGTGATTTCTCGCATTACAACGGTGAAATGGGTCTGGCTACAGCACAATCTGCCTGCTGGGACAGCCCGTTTGATTTTGCCAACCAAGCCCTGCTCTACGTACCACCCGGCTTGCCAGAACCTGGCAGCCGCGAATACACCGAGGAGGTGGTGAAAGCCGCATTACCAGTGCTGAAGGCCAGTCGCGGCCGCGCCTTCTTCTTGTGCACCAGCCTGCGGGCAACTCGGCGGGCGCATGAATTGCTGCTGGAAGCATTCGAGCGCGAACAGCTCGATTATCCCCTATTGCTGCAGGGACAGAGTTCACGTTCTGATATGCTGGAACGTTTTCGCAAGCTGGGCAATGCGGTACTGATCGGCAGCCAATCTTTCTGGGAAGGGGTGGACGTGCGCGGCGAAGCGTTATCGCTGGTGGTGATCGACAAACTGCCATTCGCACCGCCCGATGACCCGGTACTGTCGGCACGCATCGAAAAAATCAACAAGGAGGGGCGCAATGCTTTCATGGAATATCAACTTCCTCACGCCGTCATCAACCTGAAACAAGGTGCGGGGCGATTGATCCGCGACGAAACCGATCGCGGGGTATTGATGATCTGTGACCCACGCCTCATCACCAAGTCCTACGGCAAGAAAATCTGGCAAAGCCTGCCGCCGATGAAACGCACGCGCGATCTGGCTGAAGTGGAACGGTTCTTTGCTGAACCATCTCCCTGAACCCTTGTACTGCCTCAGAGCGAATAGGGTAGCGGCATAATCTCCAGCGTGGGACCATCCAGCGCCTGCCAGTGAATTTTACCGGCCTCGACACTGCTTGTCTGTATCACCGCCAGCACATCGAAACCACCATCAGGTGATGGTGCTGCGTTGACCACCATGCCGCTGGATTGCTCTGCCATGTCAGCGCTGAATAACTCGTCCCCGGCCGCAACGGGCTGGAGTGACTGGATATTGGCCAAGTACATGCGGCGCTTGATCTTGCCCAGATACTGGGTGCGCGCGACGATTTCCTGCCCCGGATAACATCCTTTCTGAAAACTCACCCCACCGATAGCCTGTAAATTCGCCATTTGCGGGATGAATTGCTCCTGCGTGGCGGGCGTGATCACGGGAATGCCCGCTTTAATTTCCAGCCAGTCCCAGCAAGGCGCCCCCACCGGCATGGCCTCTTTGCTTAAACGCTGCCACAGCGCAGGCGCCTGCTCCGGCAGAACAACGAGTTCAAAACGATCCTGCCCAAGACGGATGGCGCTGCCCCGTTCACCATGAATCACGCCCAGATGCGCAGTGGGAACTGCACCCATAATCTCTGCCAGCAGCGCTGCGGCACAGCTTCCCGCTACTCCCATGCGCACCAGTGTGTCGCTGTTGTCGGTCAACTCTACCTTGGCGCGCAATACAAACATGGCAAGGCGCTTGCGAATGGCCACCTGCAGCGCTGCTGGCAATTGCATGGTGTAGCCGCCACCATCATGCCACAGCAGAAAGCTAGCCAGCATGCGGCCCTTGGGAGTGCAATAGCTGCCGTACTGGGAAGTGCATGAGTCTACTTTTCTGACATCACAACTCAATTGCCCCTGCAAGAAAGCTTGTGCATCCTCACCGGAAAAATGGATCAGACGAAAATGCGAGAGATCGGCCAGCACCGTACCCGAACGAGTGCATTTGAGTTCGGCAGCGGCATCGCCATAGTGGATAACGCAGTTGTCTTGAATAACCGCGTTGTGGGCTTGCAGGTAGGCCTGCCAAGTAGAGTTCATGCGGGAGAGTATATGGCTGGTAAGGAAAGCTAATTATACGATCAATCAAGGGAGTAAAATAATTGACATGGCTATCCCCTTGCTCACTGCCCGCCTCGAACCTTCCATGCACCTTGCCGTGATACTGGGCTGCGCCCATTTCGCTGCTATTGGCATGTTGTGGCCGCTGGCATTGCCGCTGGCAGTCAAGCTGCTGGCTACCGCCCTACTCGCCGCCAGCCTGTTTTTCTATTTACGATCTTATGCATTACTGCGCTCACCACGATCGATAGTAGCTCTTGAGCTGTCGGAAGAAATGGCTTGCACGCTTGAAACGCAGCACGGTGAGCGCATGATCTGCACGTTGCAGGGCAGCAGCTTTATTGCGCCTTATCTGACCGTGCTGAACCTGAAGCTGTCTGGCAAATTCTTTACCCGCAGCGTGGTGATTCTGGCAGACAGCATAGATGCCGAGCAGTTCAGACAGTTGCGGGTACTGTTACGCTGGAAATGGAAAGATCCGGCTTGAGGTAATCAGCGTTTCAACACCGTATTCCGCGCTTGCGGCAGGATGGCGGGATAATCCCGGCTAAAGTGCAGACCGCGGCTCTCGTGGCGCAGCATGGCACTTTGTACGATCAGATCGGCGCTATCCACCAGGTTACGCAGTTCCAGCAGATCGCTGGTCACACGGAAATTAGCGTAATACTCGCTGATTTCTTCGTGCAGCAGCTTGATGCGATGCTGAGCACGTTGCAGACGTTTGTTGGTGCGAACTATGCCTACATAATCCCACATGAAACGCCGCAATTCATCCCAGTTATGCGAGATGACGATCTCCTCATCGGCATCGGTAACACGGCTTTCATCCCATTGCGGCAGTTGTGCAGTGGGCATGGACGGTAGCCGCAGGATATCTGTGGCTGCCGCCTGCCCGAATACCAGACACTCCAGCAGCGAATTGCTCGCCAGACGATTGGCACCGTGCAATCCGGTGTGGGCGGTTTCGCCGATGGCATAGAGGTTGTCCAGATCAGTCTTGCCGTTCCAGTCGGTGACGACACCGCCGCAGGTGTAATGAGCCGCGGGTACTACCGGAATTGGCTGTTTGGTTATATCGATACCCAGTTCCAGACAGCGGGCATGAATATTGGGGAAATACTCCTGCAGGAAATTTGCAGGCTTGTGGGAAATATCCAGGTAAACGCAATCCAGACCGCGTTTTTTCATTTCAAAATCGATGGCACGAGCGACAATATCGCGTGGCGCAAGCTCCGCGCGCTCATCGTGCCAAGGCATGAAACGCGAGCCATCGGGGAGTTTCAGCAAACCGCCTTCACCACGTACTGCCTCGGAAATAAGAAACGATTTGGCATGGGGATGATAAAGGCAAGTAGGGTGAAACTGGATAAACTCCATATTGGCGATGCGGCAACCCGCACGCCAACCCATGGCGATACCATCACCGGTAGCCGTGTCGGGATTGGTGGTGTAGAGATAGACCTTGCCAGCGCCGCCAGTCGCCAGCACCGTACTGTGCGCGGCGATAGTATCGACCCTGCCTGCGGTGCTATCCAGCACATAAGCGCCATAGCAGCGATTGTCACTTTTGTCAGGGTGAACCAGTTTCACACCAGTGATGAGATCAATCGCGATATGACGCTCAAGTACGGTAATATTCGGGTGGATACGGGCCTTTTCACTCAGCGTCAGCTGTACCGCCTGCCCAGTGGTATCGGCTGCGTGTATCACCCGGCGCACGCTATGACCGCCTTCCCTCGTCAGGTGGTAACCGGTTGCGTTGTTCAGGTCGCGGGTGAAGGGCACTCCCTGGGTAATCAGCCATTGAATGGCTCGCGGGCCGTTTTCTGCCACATAGCGAGTAACCGCCTCATCACACAATCCTGCCCCTGCAGCAAGGGTGTCGCGGATATGCGCATCGGGGGAATCTTCCTGCGACAGCGCTGCGGCAATACCGCCTTGAGCCCAGCCGCTGGCACCGTCAAGCAAGGCTCGTTTGGTGACAAGACAAACTTTTTTAGTTTGCGCTAAGTTGAGTGCGAGCGTAAGACCCGCAAGACCACTGCCAATAATAAGCGTGTCAAAATCAAGTTGGGCCATTCTGATCCTGGTTAACTACATTCACCATCAAGCGAAAATCATAACAGACTTGGTATTCCCAGCCTGATTTTTTAGAATACCCACTTTATCAAGTGAA
This sequence comes from Nitrosospira sp., assembly GCA_026399575.1. Lineage (GTDB taxonomy): Bacteria > Pseudomonadota > Gammaproteobacteria > Burkholderiales > Nitrosomonadaceae > VFJL01. The sequence goes on from JAPLQS010000059.1 coordinate 49,687, forward strand.
CTAATCCAGGGTATCCGTTGTCTCTTGGTTCAGACTATGCGTGTTAAACCGCGTGCAGTTCCCGGATCAACCCTTGAGCGGGTATACTTGATCTGCTGCTTCATGAAGCAGCAGTATTCACAAGTGCGAACCATAATATTCAGGGAACGGCAGCATGGGTGACCGGGAAATTGATCAGCAACTGGTAGAACGCGTACAGCGTGGGGACAAACAAGCCTTCGATCTACTGGTGATCAAGTACCAACGCAAGCTGGCCCGGTTGCTATCGCAGTTTATCCGCGATGCCGCCGAAGTAGAAGATGTCACCCAGGAGGCTTTCATCAAAGCTTACCGGGCATTACCGTCGTTCCGGGGCGAGAGTGCGTTTTATACCTGGCTGTACCGGATTGGCATTAATACCGCAAAGAATTTCCTGGTAACTCAAGGGCGGCGGGCACCCACCACTACCAGTGGTGGCTTCGACAGTGAGGACGCTGAGAACTTCGAGGAAGGTAGTCAGTTACGGGAAATGAACACGCCTGAAAGCGAGCTGATGAGTAAACAGATCGCCGAAACGGTGAACCAGACTTTACAGGAATTGCCCGAAGAATTACGCACGGCAATTACCCTGAGAGAAATCGAGGGACTGAGCTATGAAGAAATTGCCAGCATCATGAACTGTCCCATCGGCACAGTGCGATCGCGAATATTTCGTGCTCGTGAAACGATAGCAGAGAAATTACGGCCCATGTTGGGAACCGGTAAAGACAAGAGGTGGTAGCATGAAAAGTAAAATATCGGCGTTGATGGATGGCGAACTGGACTCTGAAGATGTTGCTGGCATGATCACGCAACTCAAAAAAACAGATGAATTACGCGATGAGTGGGCAACTTACCATTTGATTGGTGATGCCTTGCGACAATCGACGGCGTCCATCGACATCACTCAGCGCGTCAACATAAGGCTGGCTGCGGAACCAACCATACTCGCACCACAGTCGCCGATGGAACATAGATTTAAAGTATTCGCTCTCTCAGCGGCAGCCTCGGTAGCGGCAGTAGTCGTGGTTGGATGGATGAGTCTGCAAAACATGGATCGGCCACAAGAAAATCTTGCCAGCAATAAACCAGTTCTTCAGCCAGCTGTACAAACAACCTCCGTCGCCATTTCCGTCCCCGTCTCAGGCCCAACCTCAGCTCCTGCCCAGATTAACGATTACCTGCTGGCACACCGGGAGTTTTCGTCCACTACAGCGATACATGGTGGTGTAACACCCTATATGCGCGCAGTTGCAGAATCGCGGGGAAACCCCGCCAGATGACAAGAGCTGCACTGGCTGCTTTATTGCTGCTATCTGGCGTTATACAGCCCATATTCGCGCAGAGTTCATCTGATCCTTCCGCAGAAGTATTAAACTTGCTGCAAAAAATAGCTGCTGCCCCCCGTCAGCATAACTACATCGGCACCTTCATATATTCCTCCGGCAACCATATTGAGACGTCCCGCATCATCCACATGCTGGATCAGGAAGGCGAGCATGAAAAAATCGAGGTGCTGGATGGCTCGCCGCGCGAGATCATCCGCAACAATGATGAGATGCGGTGTTATTTGCCGGAGAGCAAAACCATTGTGACCGAGAAACGCTGGCTGCGAAAAGTCTTCCCTGCACTTCTGCCTGAACCACTGAGCAGCCTCCATGATAGTTACATTGTCAGCAAAGGCGAATCGGAGCGCATCAGCGATTATGAATGCCAGGTAATTATGCTAGAACCCAAGGATGACATGCGCTATGGCCATAAACTGTGGGTAGATGCCCACACTGGCCTGCTGCTTAAAGCTGCGGTAATGGACAAGGGGCGTGTGGTGGAACAATTTGTTTTTACCCAGCTAAAGATTGGTGGCGAAATAGACAGGGAAATGTTGAAATCAAAATATTCTGCGAAAACCGGCGAGTGGCGTATCACCAATTTGGTATCTTCCACGATGGGAAGCGGCAAACTCGGCTGGCAGGTGAGCAATCCTCCAGCAGGATTCAAGAAAGTCATTGAGATGAAACGTACTCTTTCCGGAAAATCAATACCGGTCGGCCACATTGCGCTGTCAGATGGCTTCGCTGCGGTGTCAGTATTTATCGAACCCGTGGAGAAAAATTCCGCACCGCCAGTTCAAGGACTCTCCTCTGGCTACGGTGCGATCAATATTTATATCCGCACAGTGGCAGACAATATGGTGACAACTGTGGGTGAAGTCCCGCCAGCAACGGTAATGCAAATCGGCAACTCGGTAATCAACTACAAAGTCAAATGATGCATAAATTTATTCTGATGATGTTGTTCGGACTGTCTTCGGTCGCCTCTGCGCAAACCAGAGAATTGCCCGATTTCACCGATCTGGTTGAAAAACAAGGCGCTGCGGTAGTAAATATCAGTACTGTCCAAACACAAAGTACACTCACTAACCGGGCTTTCCCGGGAATGCCGAATATTCCGGAGGATGATCCATTCTTTGAATTTTTCCGCCGCCATATGCCGCCCAATACTGCTCCGCGAGAATTCGAGTCCAGATCACTGGGCTCCGGGTTTATTATCAGCACCGATGGCCACATTCTGACAAACACACATGTAATTGAATCTGCTGATGAAATTACTGTCAAGCTGACTGACAAACGTGAATTCCGCGCTAAAGTAATTGGTACCGACCGCAGGACCGATGTCGCTCTCCTCAAAATCGAAGCCACTGGTCTGCCTAAAGTGACCCAAGGTGACCCCAACAAACTCAAGGTTGGCGAATGGGTGGTGGCAATTGGTTCACCCTTCGGATTTGATAACAGCGTGACCGCCGGTATCGTCAGCGCCAAGGGGCGCTCACTGACGCAGGAAAATTTCGTGCCCTTCATCCAGACAGATGTAGCCATCAATCCAGGAAATTCCGGCGGACCCTTGTTTAACATGAAGGGCGAAGTAGTCGGCATCAACTCGCAGATATACAGTCGCACCGGCGGTTTCATGGGATTGTCATTTGCCATCCCCATTGATGTGGCCACCGAAATCTCCAATCAGTTAATCGCCAGTGGCAAAATAAGTCGCGGCAGGATCGGTGTGATGATTCAGGAGATGACCAAGGAACTGGCCGAATCGTTCGGCTTGGCCAAACCCGGCGGTGCGCTGGTGGCCGCAGTGCAGAAAGACGGCCCGGCAGAGAAGGCAGGGATAGAGGCAAGGGACGTGATCCTGAAATTCGATGGCAAAGCCATAACCACCTCCAGTGACTTGCCACGCATTGTAGGTGCCACCAAACCAGGGTCCAAGGTGCCGGTACAGGTATGGCGTAACGGTTCCACCAAGGAAATGACCGTGACGGTGGACGAAATTCCAGCGGATGAGAAAGCTGCCAGTCGCGGCGGTAAACGAAGCAGCAAAGCACCCGAAACATTCAATCGCATCGGGCTTGCGCTCAGCGAACTTAACACTGAGCAGAAAAAACAACTGGAAATAGACAATGGTCTGCTGGTGGAAGACATGCAGTCGGGTATTGCCAGCCGTGCCGGCATGCGCCCGGGTGATGTGATTCTCAGCATCAATAATCAGGGTGTAAAAACAGTTGAACAATTCAACCAACTACTCGGAAAAGTCGAGAAAGGGCGCAACATTGCGTTGCTGGTGCGGCGTGGCGGTACCGCCACCTTCATTACCATGAAGCTCAATGACAATGACAACAAGTAAGCTGACCATGCCGGGGCCTGTCGTCCTGGTTGTGTATGGCCGTGAACACTGTCATCTGTGCCAGGACATGGTTGCCAGGCTGCATGAATTGCAGGCACGGCTTCTCTTTCGGCTCGAAGTGGTGGATATAGACAGCAATGCCGAACTGGTGGCACGTTACGGCGAGCGGGTTCCTGTGCTGGCAGCAAACGGGGAGGAAATCTGCCATTATCATCTCGACCCTATCGCGCTAGATGCTTATTTCTCCAGAATTCGCTAGAATGCGCACTTCTTGAGTAAACCACCATAGCTGAATTTTGGCGGTACTTGCGGGATCAAGCCAGAAACTTTCAAAAGGGCACAGCAGGTGCCCTTTTTTAGTTTCCCTGATGCAACTCTCGATCAACACTTTCCTGATTACCGGCTTCTGAACCCTGATGCAACACATCCGTAATTTTTCCATTATCGCCCACATCGATCACGGCAAATCCACTCTGGCGGATCGTATTATTCAGCTATGCGGCGGTCTGTCAGAGCGAGAAATGGGGGCGCAAGTACTGGATTCGATGGATCTGGAACGGGAACGCGGCATCACCATCAAGGCACAGACTGCTGCGCTGAAATATACAGCACGCGATGGCAATACCTATTTACTGAATCTGATCGACACTCCTGGCCACGTCGATTTTTCTTATGAGGTGTCGCGCTCTCTGGCAGCTTGTGAAGGCGCTTTGCTGGTAGTAGACGCCTCGCAAGGCGTGGAAGCTCAGACTGTGGCCAATTGCTACACCGCCATCGAGCAAGGCGTGGAAGTAGTGCCGGTACTGAACAAAATTGATCTGCCCGCAGCCGAACCGGAACGCGTGATTGCAGAGATAGAAGACATTATCGGTATAGATGCTCAAGACGCACTGCGTGCCAGCGCCAAAACCGGCGAAGGCGTACAGGACATTCTGGAAGCAGTGATTACCCGTATTCCCGCACCGAAGGGAGATCCTGCTGCCCCGCTCAAGGCGCTCATCATCGACTCATGGTTTGACAATTATGTCGGGGTGGTGATGCTGGTGCGGGTAGTGGATGGGATACTCAAACCAAAAGATAAAATTCTGCTCATGGCCAGTAAAACCGTTCACCTGTGCGAGCAGGTCGGCGTGTTCACACCCAAATCCCAGCCACGAGAATCGTTAAGCGCAGGCGAAGTTGGCTTCATTATTTCCGGCATCAAGGAACTGAAATCCGCCAAGGTGGGTGATACCGTGACCCTGGCAGATCGCCCTGCCATTCAGCCGCTGCTTGGCTTCAAAGAAATCAAACCACAGGTTTTTGCCGGACTTTACCCGATTGAGTCCAACCAGTACGATGCTTTGCGTGACGCGCTGGAGAAGTTGAAACTCAATGACTCCTCACTGCACTACGAACCGGAAACATCCCAAGCGCTGGGATTTGGTTTCCGTTGCGGCTTTCTTGGCTTGTTGCATCTGGACATCGTGCAGGAACGACTGGAACGAGAATACGATATGGATCTCATCACTACTGCGCCGACAGTGGTGTATCAGATAGTGATGCGCGATGGCACCGTGACCGAAATTGAGAATCCATCAAGAATGCCCGATCCTTCCAAGATAGAGGAAATCCGCGAACCAATCATTACCGCTACCATACTGGTTCCGCAGGAATATGTCGGCTCGGTCATCACGCTCTGCATCAGCAAGCGCGGGTTGCAGAAAAATATACAATACCTGGGCAGACAGGTGATGCTCACTTATGAAATGCCACTCAACGAAGTCGTTATGGATTTTTTTGATAAACTCAAATCCACCAGTCGCGGCTACGCCTCGCTGGATTATGAGTTCAAGGAGTTTCGTGCCTCCGATCTGGTAAAGCTGGATATACTCATTAATAGTGAGAAAGTGGACGCATTATCACTGATCGTGCACCGCACCAATAGCCAATACCGCGGACGGGCGCTGGCGCAGAAAATGCGTGAACTGATTCCGCGGCAGATGTTCGATATTGCAGTGCAGGCCGCTATCGGTGCACACATCATTGCTCGGGAAAGCATCAAGGCGTTGCGCAAGAATGTGCTTGCCAAGTGCTATGGTGGCGACATCAGCCGCAAACGCAAACTGCTGGAGAAGCAGAAAGCGGGGAAAAAGCGGATGAAACAGGTAGGTAATGTGGAAATTCCACAGGAAGCATTTCTGGCGATTCTGCAGACAGGCGACAAATAGCACAGCGAATATCGGGTAGTTAATATGGCTACAGACACTTCCATTATTTATTAGATTCAGGATATTGTTCTGAAGGATACGGAATGAATTTCCCTCTCATCATGCTGATTCTGCTGGTTTTCACCGGTGGTATCTGGCTGCTTGATCATTTCATGCTGCGCCGCAAACGTGCACCGGATGCGCGCGAACCGTGGTGGGTAGAGTATCCCAAAAGTTTTTTCCCGGTAATCCTGATCGTATTCGGCCTGCGCTCCTTTCTGGTGGAGCCTTTCAAGATTCCGTCCGGCTCAATGATTCCAACTCTGCTGGTGGGGGATTTTATTCTGGTGAACAAATATACCTACGGCGTCAGGCTACCAGTCATCAATCTCAAGGTAATGGACGTGAACGAACCCAAGCGTGGTGAAGTGATGGTATTCCGTTACCCGGAGAACCCGTCCATGGATTACATAAAACGCATAGTCGGCCTGCCCGGTGACTCCATCACTTACCGCAATAAACAGCTGATCGTGAATGACACCCCGGTAAAAATGGAAGCGGTGGGTGAATACACCTATATCGAATCTGGATTAAGCTATGTATACAACCAGAGATTTATAGAATCCCTGAATGAACGTGGTCATGACATCATTATCAACCCGGAGGTGCCCGGCTTGCAGCTTTCCGGAGTACGCCAGTTCCCATTCCAGGAAAACTGCACCTATCAGTATTCCGAATTCACCTGCACAGTACCCACCGGGCATTATTTTACGATGGGCGATAATCGCGACAGCAGCAGTGACAGCCGCTATTGGGGATTCGTGCCGGAACGCAATATCGTCGGCAAGGCATTCATGATCTGGTGGAATTTCAGCGACTTCAAACGAATCGGATTGTCAATTGAGTAGCCAGCCGCTTCCACTTTTCGGTACCAACCCGTTATAAATAGCGGCATGACGACCATACGCAGATAGCATTCAGGCTTATTGGAAAATGGATAGCGCCACACTTTGCCGGAAAATCAACTACACCTTCAATCAAGCGGAATTGTTGCGCCAGGCACTAACTCACCGTAGCCATAGTTTTCCACACAATGAACGACTTGAATTCCTCGGCGATAGTGTCCTCAACTGTGCGGTTGCCGGATTGATCTTCAGGAGTTTCCCCAATCTTCCCGAAGGTGAGTTGTCTCGACTCCGGGCCAACCTGGTTAACCAGCAGGCATTGTTTGCGTTAGCACAAACACTTGATTTAGGGGAACAAATAAGGCTGGGTGAAGGAGAGCTTAAAAGTGGCGGGCATCGTCGCCCTTCAATTCTCGCGGATACACTGGAGGCGGTGCTGGGTGCGGTTTATCTGGATGGAGGGTTTGCACGGGCAGAGGAAGTTGTGGCCACTCTTTTTATGCCGCTGCTGCAGCAGCTGAATCCACAGACCCTTGACAAGGATCCCAAGACCCTGCTGCAGGAATACCTGCAAAGCCGCAAGCTGGGGCTGCCGCAATACTCCGTTGTCGCCACCAGCGGCGAAGCCCATCAGCAGCAATTCCTGGTGGAATGCATTATTGGCAAACTCGATATTCGTACGATTGGCGAGGGCGCCAGCCGCCGCAGCGCCGAACAGGGAGCAGCAAAGCAAGCATATGAGCAAGCACAAGCACATGGTTGAAGAATATCAAAAACATAAACCCCCGGTTTTCCTGCTGATAGGTTCTGCACCTTCCATTGAACATTTCACGAGATGACAGCCAATCCCAACTATCACACCGGCTACATCGCCATCATCGGGCGCCCCAACGTCGGCAAATCCACACTGCTTAATAATCTGGTCGGACAGAAAGTCAGCATCACCTCGAAAAAAGCGCAGACTACCCGCCACCGCATCAACGGCATTCTAACTGACGAGCAATCCCAGTTTATTTTTGTCGATACGCCCGGTTTCCAGACCCGGCACACGAATCGGCTGAACAGTCTGATGAACCGTACCGTCACCCAAAGTATGCGGGATGTGGACGTGGTGATATTCGTGATTGAAGCGCTCCACTTTGATGAGCGCGACCGGCTGGTGTTGAAGCTGCTGCCAACTGACAGACCAGTGATCCTTGTCATTAACAAAATAGATCAACTGGCCGACAAATCACGACTGCTTCCGTTCCTAGGGAAAATGGCCAAGGAGTTTGCCTTCGCGGCAATGGTGCCAGTAAGCGCGCAGGACGGAATGCAGCTACCGGAACTGCTGAGCACAATCCGGCCATATCTGCCGGAAAACCAACCATTGTTCGACCCGGATGAAGCCACTGATCGTAGCGAACGCTTCATCGCTGCGGAATTGATACGTGAAAAGCTGTTTCGCCTGACAGGAGAAGAAATCCCCTACTCCGCCAGCATCACCATAGACAAATTCACGACCGAAGGTGAGCTACGCAAGATTCATGCTTGCATCATCGTGGACAAGGCCGGCCACAAGGCGATTATCATTGGCAAAGATGGTGAGAAACTCAAGGTAATCGCTACCCAGGCGCGTAAAGACATGGAAAAAGTTTTCGGTGGCAAAGTATATCTTGAAGTCTGGGTGAAGGTGAAAACGGGCTGGGCTGATAATGCGCAAATGTTGAAAAGCCTGGGCTACGGATGATCTAAGTGCCATAGACCGACTTTAGACGAAACTCATGATTGTGGAAAAACACCGGCAAGACGCCCAGCCAGCTTTCGTGCTGCACACCTACCCTTACCTGGAAACCAGTCTGGTGGTCGAGACCTTCACCCAGAATTTCGGGCGGGTGCCGCTGGTAGCGAAGGGCGCAAGGCGTCCCAGATCGGCACTCCGAGGATCATTGCGGGCATTTCAGCCATTGCAGCTTTCCTGGGCAGGGAAATCGGAACTACGCACTCTGCACAAAGTGGAGTGGCAGGGAGGGCAGCCGTTTTTGCAGGGAATGAGCCTGATCTGTGGGTTTTACTTGAATGAACTGCTGGTACGGTTACTGCACCGTGACGATCCGCATGAACAATTGTTCCTGTATTACCAGCAAACGCTGGCAGCATTGAGTATTCAGAAAGATTACACTCCGGTATTACGGCACTTTGAGCAACGCATGCTGCAGGAACTGGGTTATGCCCTGACGCTCAATCATGACGTTGCATCGGGCAAGCCGATGAACCCGAATAAAGAATATCGCTATGAAATCGAGCGTGGACCCGTGGCGCTGGAGGCCGGCGTTAACAGCTACGGCCTGCAACTGCGTGGGAAAACCTTACTGGACATGGAGCAGGATGATTATTCCGATGCCACCACCCGGCAACAGAGCAAAGCGTTGATGCGTTACATTCTCAATCATTATCTTGGTGACCAACCGCTGCACACACGACAATTGCTCAAGGATTTGCAACAACTATGATCGAACTGGGCGTTAACATCGACCACGTCGCCACCTTGCGGCAAGCGCGCGGCACAATCTACCCCAACCCGGTGGAAGCAGCGCTGATTGCGGAATCTGCCGGGGCAGATGCAATCACTCTGCATTTACGCGAAGACCGCCGCCATATTCAGGATCAGGATGTAGAAGTTCTGCGCGGTCTGCTTAAAACCCGCATGAATCTGGAAAGCGCAGTGACTGACGAAATGATAGCTTTTGCATTGCGCATCAAACCCGAGGATGTCTGTCTGGTGCCGGAACGGCGTGAGGAGCTGACCACTGAAGGTGGCCTCGATGTGGTGCGGCATTTCGAGCAGGTGAAATGCGCTTGTAGCAGACTGGCGGAAGCAGGTATTCGTGTCTCGCTGTTCATCGATGCGGATCACGCGCAGATTGATGCGGCGGTAAGGGCCGGCGCGCCCGTAATTGAAATTCACACCGGCCACTATGCTGACGCCGGCAGCGCAAGCGCACAACAAAGCGAACTGGAGCGGATCCGTGTCGCAGTCACCGCCGGCATCGATCAGGGATTAAAAGTCAACGCGGGTCATGGATTACATTATCATAATGTCCAGTCTATCGCGGCACTGCCCGGCATATCCGAATTGAATATCGGCCATGCGATCGTGGCGCATGCCTTATTCATCGGCTTTGAACGGGCAGTACGGGAAATGAAAACATTGCTACTGGCAGCACGCAAATGATTTATGGCATCGGCACCGATCTGGTCGAACCCTCGCGCATTGCGCGACTACTGGAGAAGTATGGCGAACGCTTCGCCAAACGCCTGCTGACGGAAAGCGAGTGGCCCGAATATCTCGTTAGCAGTCAGCCGGCGATGTTTCTGGCTAAACGCTTCGCCGCCAAGGAGGCGCTTTCCAAGGCCATCGGTACTGGTCTTCGCTATCCTGTGAGCCTGAGCCACATCGGCATAACCCATGATCAGCGCGGTAAGCCGTGTTTCGAATTTCACCCTGAACTGAGCGCTCTGGTAAAGAACGAAGGCATCACCAGCCATCATCTTTCCATCAGTGACGAGCTGAATCTTGCCTGCGCTTTCGTTATTCTGGAAAAATAATCATGTCGCTCGGGCCCATTATGCTCGATATCGAAGGCACGCAACTTACTGCCTTTGATAGAAAAAGACTGCAGCATCCGCTGACCGGCGGCGTGATTCTATTCAGCCGCAACTATTCATCCCTCAGACAACTGACTGAACTGACCACTGAAATTCACTCGCTGCGTAGCCCGCCACTACTGGTCGCAGTGGATCATGAAGGTGGCAGAGTGCAGCGTTTCCGCGAGAATTTCACGCGCCTGCCTGCAATGCGCGAACTGGGCAGGATCTGGGATGGACACCCCGCTCAGGCACGACATCTGACACAGCAGACGGGCTATGTGCTGGCAGCAGAGCTGCGTGCATGCGGTGTGGACATGAGCTTTACGCCGGTACTCGATGTGGATCATGGGCAGAGTTGCGTCATTGGCGACCGTGCTTTCCACCGCAAGCCGCAGGCGATCGCCGAACTGGCTCACAGCCTGATGCTGGGATTGAAAACTGGCGGGATGATGGCAGTCGGCAAGCATTTTCCTGGCCACGGCTATATCAAAGCAGACTCCCACATTGAGATGCCAGTGGATAAGCGCACTTACGCCGATATCGCAATGGACGACCTGGTTCCATTCCGGCAAATGATTGACTTCGGCCTCGCCGGTATCATGCCGGCACACGTCATTTACCCCAGTGTAGATACGCATCCTGCAGGTTTCTCCAGGATTTGGCTGAAAGAAATCCTGCGTGGTGAACTGGGTTTTGATGGCTGCATCTTCAGTGATGACTTGAGCATGGAAGGTGCGGCGGTCGCGGGGAATATTGTGCAACGGGCACAAGCTGCTCTCAGTGCCGGCTGCGATATCGTGCTGGTGTGCAACAATCCGCAAGCAGCAGATGAATTACTTGCAGGACTGCAATGGGATATCCCAGCCATCAGTCTGGCACGTCTCGCCCGCATGCGTGGACGGCCCCACCCTGATTCAATGGTAAAGCTGCATGAAGACGCACATTTTGTAAAGGCAGTAAAGGAAATCGGCGGGGTCGGGATCAGCAGCGGCGAGTTGCCGTTGGGATAGAGCAAGCTCCCGTTCGTAGGTGTCCCTTACCTACTTGCGCCGCCAGGTAGTGCCCTGTGGACCATCTTCCAGCAGGATGCCGGCATCGGATAGCTCCTTGCGAATACGATCTGCCTCGGTAAAATTCCTGGCAGTACGCGCAGCAAGGCGCTGCTGTATCATTTGTTCGATGCATTCCGGCGTGAATGTGGCATCTCCCACGATCGCTTCATCCTGCAGATGCTGTTGCGGATCCCGTTGCAGCAGACCCAGCAAACCACCCAGCGCTTTGAGTAATGCCATATCCGCTAGTGCCCCGGTCCTATTGGCTTCATTGGCAAGATCAAACAGTACAGCAACCGCTTCAGGGGTGTTGAAATCATCATTCATCGCTTCCATGAACCGCCGGGCATGGGGTTCGTTCCAGTCGATTGCAGCCACAGGAGCCTCACCTCCCTTTAATGCGATGTAGAGTCGAGCGAGCGCGTGTCTGGCATCTTCCAGATGCTGGTCGGAATAGTTCAGCGGACTGCGATAATGCGCGCGCAGGATGAAAAACCGTACCACCTCCGGCTGGTAGCGGGCAAGCACCTCACGCACCGTGAAGAAATTGCCCAGCGATTTAGACATTTTTTCATCATCGACCCGCACGAACCCATTGTGCATCCAGTAATTGACGAAAGAATGGTCGTGTGCGCCCTCACTTTGCGCTATCTCATTTTCGTGATGAGGGAACTGCAGGTCCTGTCCACCGCCATGTATGTCGAAGTGCTCGCCAAGATAATGCTCGCTCATCGCGGAGCACTCAATATGCCAACCGGGGCGCCCCTTCCCCCAGGGCGAGTCCCATTGCGGCTCACCGGGCTTGGCTGCTTTCCATAGTACAAAATCCAGTGGATCTTTCTTGTGCGGGTCAATGATGACCCGCTCCCCAGCACGCAAATCGTCGAGCGATTTTCCGGAAAGCTTTCCATAACCAGGAAATTTATGCACGGCATAGTAAACGTCGCCGTTACTCGCGGGGTAGGCAATGTCTTTATCCACCAGGGTGCGGATCATGGCAACCATGTTTGCCACGTAGCAGGTGGCACGTGGCTCGTGCGCTGGCGGCACCACACCAAGTGCGGCAGCATCTTCATCCATTGCCCGGATGAAGCGGTTGGTCAGTACCTCTATGGATTCGTTGTTTTCCTGCGCACGTCTGATTATTTTGTCGTCGATATCGGTAATATTGCGCACGTAGGTCACAGCGAAACCACTCGTCTGCAGCCAGCGCACCACCATGTCAAACACCACCATCACGCGCGCGTGCCCCAGATGACAATAGTCATACACTGTCATGCCACAGACATAGATGCCGACCTTGCCCGGATTCAGCGGAACAAAGCTTTGTTTTGCCTTGGCGAGAGAATTATAGATCTTGAGCATTCAACGAGATTGTTAACTGGGCAGGCTTCTTGGTAGAATGTTGAATATTCTGGAATAACCTAACAAAAACCGGAGAAGTATAGCACAATGAAAATACCAACCTTTCACCAGGTTCTCGCACCCGTTGCAGCTTGTGTCGCCGCTCTGTTACTGGTGGCGAGTCCATTTGCGTATGCCGATGAAAGCCAAGAAGTTGTCAAATTGTACCGGCAGGGTAACCTCTCCCAGGCGTTGCAACGAGCGGATGCCTACCTTGCCAGCAAGCCGAAAGATGCGCAAATGCGTTTCCAGAAGGGGCTGATACTCACCGAACAGAATAAAATTGCTGATGCCATCCGGATATTTTCCTCCCTGGCGGCAGATCATCCCAACCTGCCTGAACCGTATAATAATCTCGCGGTGCTCTACGCCAGTCAGGGCCAGTATGAAAAAGCCAAAGATGCACTGGAGCAGGCAATACGCACACACCCCAGTTACTCTACCGCTCACGAAAACCTGGGCGACATCTACGCAAAAATGGCAAGCCAGGCTTATGACAAAGCGTTGCAGTTGGACAAGAGTAACGCCGCCGCACAGACCAAGCTGGCGCTGATCAAGGATCTATTCACGGATGGGTCCAAAGGTGTCAGAATCGCCGCTGCCAAATCGGCAAGCACCCCACCAGCAAGACTCCCGGAAAAAGTTGCCGAAAGAGTGGCTGCACAGAAGCCCGCACCAGAAAAACCGGCCGTGATCGAAAAACCGGCAGCAGAAATAGCCGCTGCTCCAGCTGTCCCCGAAGAAATTATCAAAGCTGTGAACGACTGGGCCAAAGCATGGTCTACTAAGGATATAGCAGGTTATCTCGGTTTCTATGCGAATGATTTCCAAACCCCCGGTGGCGTACCACGTGCGGCTTGGGAAAAAAGTCGCCAGGAGCGCATTGAAAAGCCAAAATCAATCCAAGTGTCGATTACCAATCCAAAAGTTACTATTGCCGATGCCACCCATGCCAGGGTGACTTTCAAACAGTCGTATCACTCTGATACACTCAAAAACCATACTGTCAAGACGCTGGTGCTAGTCAAGGCTGGGGGGAAATGGACCATTCAGCAAGAACAAGTTGGACAATGAGGCCATATAACCTTTGCATCAACCACGGTCGACTGATTGTCGCCGTCATGGCAGGAACATTCTGCTTCGCCGCTACGGGCGCCATGGCGCGTGACCTATCGACTTTGCCAGAATTGGCTATTGCCGGTCCGGAAAGCATGCTGGTCAAGAGCCTGCACGAAATCAGCGATCGTCGCATAGATTCTGCTTTGAACGGAATTGAACACCTGCTCAAAACCAATCCGAATTTCCGGCTTGCTCATCTCATCAGGGGTGACCTGCTTCTGGCTCGCTCTCGCCCCATCAGTAATATGGGTGACGCTGCCGGGGTGTCGCCGGAACGCATTGCCGATCTGCGCGCGGAAGCGCGGGTAAGGGTGCAGCGCCATCAGGAGCCAGTCCCGCGTGACATGGTGCCGAAGTATCTGCTACAGATGAGTTCGGATCAGAAATATGCTGTGGTTACTGACACGGGTAAATCGCGGCTTTATATCTATCAGAATGTTCAGGGCAAGGCCCGCTACCTTGCTGATTACTACATCAGCAGCGGCAAAAATGGCTCGCAGAAACTGAAAGAAGGCGACCAGAAAACTCCCCTCGGCGTATATTTCATTACTGCCAACCTGCCACGGGCAAAACTTACTGATTTTTACGGCAGCGGCGCATTCCCCATTAATTACCCCAATGAATGGGACAAACGGCACGGGCGCAGCGGTTATGGCATCTGGCTGCACGGCACTCCCTCCGACACCTACAGCCGTCCGCCCCGCGCCAGCGATGGTTGCGTAGTGCTGGCCAACCAGGACCTGGATGCCGTGGCAACAACCCTGCAAGTTGGCATAACGCCCGTCCTCATCAGCGATAAAGTGGAATGGGCAAGTCCTGATGAGGTGATTGCGCAGCGCAACGAACTTGCCCCGCATCTGGAAAACTGGCGACGTGACTGGGAGAGCAGGAATGCAGATAACTATCTCGCGCACTATGGCCGCGATTTCTCCAGTGGCGGACAGGATCTGGCAAAATGGTCACAGCACAAACGCCAGGTAAATGTCGCCAAGAGCTGGATCAAAGTCGATATCAGCAATGTCGGCATGCTTCTTTATCCGGGCAGAGACGATCTGATAGTGGTCAGCTTCGACCAGGATTATTCCAGCAGCAATCTTTCCAACAAAATGAAAAAACGCCAGTACTGGATGAAAGAGAAAAATGGGCGCTGGAAAATAATTTATGAAGGCGCGGCGTAATCACCCCCGGCCAATAACCATCTCCGCTTTCTACAGGAATCATCATGCGTATCGTCAAGCTGCTTGTCACCGCCCTTTCATTACTATTTAGCATCACGGTATTCGCTGCCGGCCCGCAGGTCGAAATAAAAACCAATTTGGGCAGTATCCTGCTGGAACTCTATCCCGCCAGAGCACCCAAGACCGTTGAAAATTTTCTGCAGTATGTGAAGGAAGGCCACTACAAATCCACGGTTTTCCATCGTGTCATTCCGGGATTCATGATTCAGGGAGGTGGACTCGACCAAGCACTCAGGCAGAAACCGACCAGACCACCCATTGAAAATGAGGCGGCTAATGGCCTGAAGAATACTATTGGGACAATTGCGATGGCTCGCACCTCCGATCCGCACTCGGCATCGGCGCAGTTCTTCATCAACGTGGCGGATAATGCGTTTCTCAACTATTCTGCGCCCACTGACCGGGGCTACGGCTATACCGTATTCGGAAAAGTTACGGGGGGTATGGAGATCGTCAACAAAATTGCCGCCACACCTACCGGCTCTGGTGATGTGCCCAGAGAAACCATAATAATTGAAGAAATCAAACTCATCTCGACCGCAGAACCTGCTCCTGCAGCCGGACAACCCGCAAAATAAGGATAAACATGATCAAACTACATACCAATTACGGCGTCATCACTCTCGAACTCGATAGCGAGAAAGCGCCACTTACCGCCCAGAATTTCCTTGACTACGTGAACAGCGGACATTACGACAATACGATATTCCATCGGGTGATTAACGATTTCATGATCCAGGGTGGTGGTTTCGAACCGGGCATGCACCAAAAACAATGTCTTGCCCCGATTCAAAACGAAGCTGCCAACGGCCTCAAGAATGAGGTCTACACCATCGCCATGGCGCGCACTTCCGATCCACACTCAGCATCGGCACAATTCTTCATTAATATTGCCGATAACGGCTTTCTCAACTACACCTCATCCACTTCGCAGGGTTTCGGCTACTGCGTGTTTGGCAAAGTAGTGGAAGGTAAAGATGTGGTGGACATGATCAAAAAAGTGAAAACCGGCAATCGCAGCGGTCACCAGAATGTACCCGTGGAAGACGTGGTAATCGAGAAAGCGGAAGTGGTTTAAGACAGACTGGAATAGCTGGATTGAGTTGACCAGAGTGGGCGTATTTGCAGTGAAGTGCGTACGCCAACAAATGCATCTCTACAATCCCTGCAACCCTCTTGCCAAATCCGCTTTGATGTCTCGCACCGCTTCCAGTCCCACCGCAATACGCAACAAGCCTTCGGTGATACCTGCCGCATCTCGTGCTTCCTGAGTGATACGGGCATGGGTAGTGGTGGCAGGATGAGTGAGCGTACTCTTGGTATCGCCCAGATTGGCAGTAATCGAAATCAGACGCGCGGCATCCACTACCTGCCATGCCGCTTCTTTCCCACCCTTCATTTCAAACGAAACGATACCACCTCCTGTTTTCTGCTGCTGCCGGGCAAGCTCGTACTGCGGATGCGATGCCAAGCCAGGATAATAAACTCGCGCCACATTGGCTTGCTTCTCCAGCCAGCGGGCAATTTCCAGGGCATTGGCAGAATGAGCCTCCATCCGGATTTTGAGAGTCTCCATTCCCTTCAGAATTACCCAGGCATTGAATGCGCTTAAGGTCGGACCGGCGGTACGCAGGAAACCATGTACGCCTTTTTCCATTACCAGCTCCCGATTCCCCAGCACTGCGCCACCCAGCACCCTGCCCTGACCATCGAGATACTTGGTAGCAGAGTGGATCACCAGATCTGCGCCCAACTCCAGCGGCCGTTGCAGTATCGGCGAACAGAAGCAGTTATCGACTGCCAGCCATGCTCCAGCTTTTCTCGCAACTGCCGCCAATGCTCTGATGTCGGAAATTTCAGTGAGCGGATTTGATGGGGTCTCTATGAACAAGAGCTTCGTATTGGCTTTTACTGCTGCCTGCCATGCCGCAACATCGGTGGCCGAAACAAATGTGGTCTCAACGCCAAAACGTTTGAGAATGTTGTTAAACAGGTTTACCGTGGCGCCAAACAGACTGCGTGAGGCGATCACGTGATCACCTGCGGACAGCAGCCCCATTACGCAGGAAAGTATTGCCGACATGCCGGAAGAAGTGGCAACACAAGCCTCTGCGCCTTCCAGTGCGGCAAGCCGCTCCTCGAAAGCGGTAACCGTAGGGTTGGTGAAACGCGAATATATGTTTCCCGGCTCTGCGCCGGAAAAGCGTGCGGCAGCCTGGGCAGCATTATCGAACACATAGCTTGAGGTAAGATACAGAGCCTCGGAGTGCTCGTTGAATTGGCTACGGTGTATGCCCGTATGCAGCGCCAGTGTTTCCAGTTCAAAATCGTCAGACATGGGAGATCCCCTCCAAATAAAAAACCCGTTCAGCCTTTGCCAAAACGGGTTTCCCACGCTTTAGCCGTATTTATAACGCGCCCGCAAGCTGAATATCAAATCGGCGCACAATCGGCAAATTACGCTTGGTAAATGTTTTTGTCAAATCTCCTAGTCCGCAGTCACCAGATTCAGATCCAACTGCGTGCTGGATCTGGCTTGCGCCAATGCCAGACCACCATTGCGCTGCGCCTCGACAATAGCCAGGTATTCCGGTGTAACGTCGCCGGTAATGTAATTGCCATCGAAACAGGAAGTCTCGTAACGTGTAATCGCTGGATTGACCCGGCACACATCTTTCTTGAGGGAATCGAGATCCTGGTAAATAAGGTGATCCGCACCGATCTCCCGGCAGATATCATCGTCATCGCGGCCGGTAGCAATCAATTCCTGGCGTGTCGGCATATCAATCCCGTAAACATTGGGAAATCTTACTGGTGGCGCAGCCGAAGCAAAATACACTTTATGCGCCCCGGCTTCCTGCGCCATTTGCACAATTTCCCGGCTGGTGGTACCACGCACAATGGAGTCATCCACCAGCAGCACGTTCTTGCCGCGGAATTCCACACTCATCGCATTGAGCTTCTGCCGTACCGATTTACGCCGTTGCTGCTGCCCCGGCATAATGAAGGTGCGGCCGATATAACGGTTCTTGACGAAACCCTCGCGGAAATTCAGCCCCAGACGGTTGGCAAGCTGCAAGGCACTGGGGCGGCTGGAATCCGGAATTGGAATCACCACATCAATGTCCAGATGCCGCATGGTTTTGGTGATCTTGTCGGCCAGACTCTCACCCATGTTCAGCCGCGTCTCATATACCGAAATGCCATCCATTACCGAATCGGGGCGCGCCAGATAGACGTACTCGAAAATACACGGATTAAGCGTAGGATTGGCGGCGCACTGTTTGCTATAAAAATTGCCGCTCTCGTCAATAAAAACCGCTTCTCCCGGTGCGATATCACGTACCAGTTTGAACCCCAGGGTATCGAGCGCCACACTTTCGGATGCCACCAGATACTCGACTCCCTGCTCGGTATCGGCACAACCGAACACTAGTGGACGAATGCCGTAAGGATCGCGAAAAGCCAGCAACCCATAACCCGCGATCATCGCCACGACTGCATAGGCGCCGCGGCACCGCTGGTGGACGCCAGCAACTGCGGCAAAAATGGCGGCGGGATCGAGCTGATGATTTTTTGTGCTTCTCTGCAGCTCATGTGCCAGCACGTTGAGCAGAACCTCGGAATCGGAATTGGTATTGACGTGACGCAAGTCCTCGCGAAACAACTCCTGGTTGAGCTGTGCCGCGTTGGTGAGATTGCCATTGTGCCCCAGCACGATGCCAAACGGCGAGTTGACATAAAATGGCTGCGCTTCAGCGGTGGATTCAGCAGAACCCGCCGTTGGATAGCGCACATGGGCAATACCCATATTTCCGGCTAATGCGCGCATGTTACGGGTTCTGAACACATCCCGTACCAGGCCGCCGCCCTTTTGCATGTGAAAAGTGTTGCCCTGTGCCGTGACTATGCCGGCGGCATCCTGGCCACGGTGCTGCAACACCAGCAATCCGTCATACAGCAACTGGTTGGCAGGAGATTGTGCGACTACACCCAGAATTCCACACATGATTGCATCCCGGAAAGAGCGTACAGATTAATGCTGCATGAAAAACATGTAAAGAAATTTACTTCGCATCCTGCCCTGCACTACAGCTTGCATCATGGCCATTTATCTGGTTATTCCTATTTTCCATAATGAATATGCGCAGATAAATCCTGCGGCAGCCAGGGCATCATCATCGTCACCGCTATTTCAAGCGGTTTACTCAATAAGGCTTTCTGCCAGAATGGTTCTCGCGGTAGCGTAGTCAGCCCCGCGGCCAATACAATCAGTAGCACTACCAGCAACCCACGCACAAGGCCGAACAGTGAACCCAAAAACCTGTCAACAAATCCCAGTCCCACGGTCTTTATCATGGCTGAGGCGAGGATGGCAACCAGGCCCATTGCCAACAATGTCGCTAGAAATATCGCAATAAATGCCACCGACATGCGGATCGATTCATCCTCGATACTCGCTGGCAGCAGCGGTGCAAAACTCGCCGCCATGGATTTTGCCGCCATGAATGCGACTACCCAGCCCGCCAGCGACAATAGCTCGCGTACCGCGCCACGCATCACGCTCAGCAGAATCGATACAGCCAATACGCCCAGAACAGCGTAATCGAAGATGGTCATTTACAGGCAGCAGAATTGCCAGGGCAAGTCTGCCCCACACGACCGTTGCTATTGCTTCTTCGCTGTATCCTGGTCATCAATTCCATCATGGAATTATTGTGCGGTCACCACACCGTCGAGTCCCAGCTTCTTCAATTTATCGCGCATTTCCTCCGCCTCCCCGCGCGCCGGGAATGGGCCAATACGCACACGGATTACTTCGCCCTTGGCGGTGTGAAGATTCTCCGTATAGGTATTGATGCCGTTCGAGGTGAGGCTCTGCTGCTGTTGCCTGGCCTTGGCCGGATCAGAAAATGCGCCCAATTGCACCACAAAAGTACCCGTAGCAACGACCGGTTTTTCGGCCCGAGATTCAGTCTTGGCCTCAGATTTATGCTCGACCGGCTTCTCTACCGATTTTTCTGCAGTCCGCACCGACTGCGGCAGCGTCTGCGATATTGCCTGCTCTGTTTGCTCTGCTTGTTGTTGTGCCACGGGTTCAGGCTCTTCAACCACAGCGATGGCTGGCACCTCTACTTCGGGAACAATCCTGGGAGCAAACTCGCCCGCAGAATTTTCTGCGGGAATGCGGATGTCGATCTCATGGCTTCCCTGCTTCGGTTCGCTGTCGAGCGCCATCGGCAGAATCACAACTGCAGCGATCACCAGCGCAACCGCCCCGACCAGGCGTCTTCTGGCACGTTTCCTTAGTTGAATTTCTTCTTCGCTGACGGTTCTTGCCATTTGAGCCTGCCCATTTTACTACTCACCACTATCTGGGTTTAACTGCATTCCGGTATCGCAATACTTCACCCACAGTATGGAACGAGCCAAACACGCAGATTCTATCATTTTCACTCGCTCGCTCACAGGCATATGCATAAGCCGTAGCAATATCAGGAAAAGTGCAGATTGTTGCCCCTGCCTCCGCTACATTTACGCTTTGCAGAACCTGCAATAATTCCTCAGCAGAAGCCCCGCGTGGCGCATTGATGCCTGCCGCCAGCCACACATCCACTGCGGGCATGAGCGCCCGCACCACCCCGGCCATATCCTTATCCCCGAGCATGGCAAATACCGCATAAGTCCTGGGGTAGCGACCCATATTGCCGAGGTTGGCGGCCAGAACCAGCGCTGCAGCCGGGTTATGTGCCACGTCCAGCACTGTCAGCGGCTGGCCCGGCAACACCTGGAACCGTCCCGGTAATGCCACTTCCAGCAGGCCCTGGCGTATGGCGCCCATGGTGACCGGCAAGCTGTCTTTGAGCGCATCCAGCGCAGCGAGGCAGGCACTGGCGTTGCGCAATTGATAGCTACCACGCAGGGCAGGATGAGGGAGCGAGTGGCGTTTGCCTCCTGCTCCCCAATAACTCCATGAAGTCGCATCGATTGAGTAACCGAAATGCTCGCCGATATGCATGAAATTTGCGCCAACTGCTGCTGCCTGCCGGCAGACGGCTGCGGGGACATCCGGTTCCGAACAGATTGCAGCTCTGCCGTTCCTGAAAATCCCCGCTTTCTCGAACCCGATTTCTTCCCGCGTATCGCCGAGATAATCCATATGATCGAGGTCAATGCTGGTCAGTACTGCGCAGTCGGCATCAAAGATATTGACCGCATCCAGACGCCCGCCCAGTCCCACTTCCAGAATCGCGACGTCCACTCCGGCTTGGCTGAACAATTGCATCGCCGCCAGAGTTCCGAACTCAAAATAAGTCAGGGAAATGCCGCTGGCTTCCCGTGCTGATTCGACCTCTGCAAAAGCTTTACATAAATCAGTGTCGCTTGCCTCCAACTGATTTATTCGCACCCGCTCGTTATAACGCAGCAAATGCGGTGAAGTGTAGCAAGCGACGCGATACCCGGCACGACTCAGGATCGCTTCCAGCATGGCGCAAGTCGAACCCTTGCCATTGGTGCCGCCAACAGTGATGATGGGAAAAACTGGCACAAGACCTAGCATGATCCTGACCTGGTCGACACGCTCCAACCCCATCTCAATGGTTACGGGATGGAGTTGCTCGAGATGGCTCAACCAATCGGACAGAGTCCCGGGTTTTGAATTGGATTCAATCATTTGCCGTCACGTGCGGTTCTGGCAATGAAGCCACGATACGGATTGAATCAGGATGTGGGAGCGGGCACCCGCATCAGCAGCGTGCACAGATTGGCAAGCTTGTCGCGCATCTGCCTGCGATCCACGATCATGTCGATCGCCCCATGTTCCAGCAGGAACTCGGCGCGCTGGAAGCCTTCCGGCAGGGTTTGCCGCACTGTCTGCTCGATCACGCGCGGTCCGGCAAAACCGATCAACGCTCCCGGTTCAGCGATTACCACATCGCCGATGAAGGCAAAACTGGCCGATACGCCGCCCATGGTGGGATCGGTAAGCACCGAGATGAAAGGGATCTTTTCCTGGCTTAACTGGGTAAGTGCCGCCGATGTCTTGGCCATTTGCATCAGCGATAACAGCCCCTCCTGCATGCGTGCCCCGCCACTGGCAGTAAAACATATAAACGGCAGATGCTGTTCAACGCATACCTGCACGCCGCGTGCAAAACGCTCGCCCACCACCGAACCCATCGAGCCGCCCATGAAACCGAACTCGAACGCTGCCACCACCACGGGAACGGTCTTGACGCTGCCCTGCATTACCACCAGTGCGTCGTCTTCGTCGGTATCTACTTTCGCCTGCGATAAGCGATCACTGTAACGTTTGCTGTCTTTGAATTTGAGTGGGTCCAATGACTGCACTTCTGCGCCGATCTCGTAACGCCCCTCGGCGTCCAGCAACAAATCGAGGCGTACTCTGGCAGAAATGCGGTTGTGATGATTACACTTGGGACAGACGTTGAGATTGTTCCCCAGATCGGAGTAATACAGCACCGCTTCGCAGGAAGCGCATTTGCTCCACAGTCCTTCGGGAACGATTTTTTTATCGCCGCTTTCCTTGCGCTTTATTTTCGGAGGGAGAAGTTTCTGGAACCAGCTCATAAGTCTGCATTCAACCTTTAATGTTTGCTGCTGACTTCATCAATCGCGCTACGCAGGTCCCTTACCAAACGACCCACACTTGCCAGCACTTTTGTTTTGGGTGACTTCTCGATTTCCTCGATGATGCGGCTACCCACCACCACCGCATCCGCCAATCCAGCCACCGCCTTGGCCGTCGCGCCATCGCGAATACCGAAACCGACACCGATGGGGATGGAAATATGCGACCGCAGTTGATCCAGTTTACTGGCCACCTCACCCAGATCAAGGTGTGATGCGCCGGTCACGCCTTTCAGCGAAACGTAGTACACATACCCCTGCGCCATTTCTGCCACCTGCTCAATACGGGCCTGTGGTGTGGTGGGCGACAACAAGAAAATTGCATCCAGTTTCTGCTGCCTGAGATGTTCCACCCATTCCGCACATTCTTCCGGTGGATAATCCACCGTCAGCACTCCGTCCACGCCGCATTCTTTTGCCTTGGCTGCAAATTTTGCATAGCCCATCGCTTCCACCGGATTGGCATAACCCATCAATACTACGGGCGTACTCATATCGCTTGTTCTGAATTCTGCCACCATGGCCAGTACATCCTTCAAACCCACGTGATGCTTCAACGCTCGTTCGGAAGATCGCTGTATAGTCGGCCCATCCGCCATCGGATCAGAAAATGGCACCCCCAGTTCGATGATGTCGGCGCCCGCTTGCACCAGTTCATGCATCAATGGAACCGTCATGGTCGGGTCCGGATCACCGGCGGTGATGAAAGGGATCAGGGCTTTCTTGTTTTGCTGGCGCAGGCTGGCAAATATTGTTGCAATACGGGACATGAATATCTCGGGTTTGGTCAGAATGTGATGCCGGAGGCTTGCGCCACGGTGGCCATGTCCTTGTCACCGCGCCCGGAGAGATTTACCAGCAGCAACTTGTCCTTGTCGAGCGTAGGTGCAAGCTTGGCAGCGTAAGCCAGCGCGTGGCTTGATTCCAGCGCCGGCATGATGCCCTCGTAACGACACAGGGTATGAAACGCTGCCAGCGCTTCGGCGTCGGTTATCCCCACGTATTCGGCGCGGTTGCTGTCCTTGAGCCAAGAGTGTTCCGGACCGACACCGGGGTAGTCGAGGCCAGCGGAAATGGAGTGGGTCTCGACGATCTGTCCGTCCTCATCCTGAATCAGGTAGGTGCGATTGCCATGCAGCACACCAGGCCTTCCTGTCATCAGAGTGGCGGCATGTTGCCCGCTTTCGATGCCATGACCTGCCGCTTCCACGCCTATCATGCGTACATTGCTGTCGTCTATATAGGGATAGAACAGGCCAATGGCATTTGATCCACCACCGACGCAGGCGATCAGCGCATCCGGCTGGCGTCCATATTCTTCCTGCATCTGCACCTTGGCTTCACGTCCGATGATGGCCTGGAAATCACGTACCATCATCGGATAGGGATGTGGCCCCGCTACCGTGCCGATGATGTAAAAAGTATTTTCAACGTTGGTGACCCAGTCGCGCATGGCTTCATTGAGCGCGTCTTTCAGTGTCCGGGAACCGGACTCGACTGGCACCACTGTCGCACCCAGCAGCTTCATCCGGTAAACATTGGTGGCCTGACGCTTTACATCCTCGGAACCCATGTAGACCACGCACTCCATCCCGTAGCGTGCGGCTACCGTGGCACTGGCAACGCCATGCTGGCCCGCCCCGGTCTCGGCAATCACGCGGGGCTTGCCCATGCGTTTGGCCAACAGTGCCTGACCGATGGTATTGTTGATCTTGTGCGCACCGGTGTGATTCAGGTCTTCCCGCTTCAGCAGAATCTGCGCTCCCCCCAGAAGTGCCGACCATCTCTTTGCATGATAAATGGGGCTGGGCCGGCCCACGTAATGCTTCAACTCATAGGCAAATTCCGCCTGAAAATCGGCATCACTGCGGTAGTGCTCATACTGGCTGCGCAATTCCTCCAGCGCCGCGATCAGCGTTTCAGCTACAAATATCCCGCCATAAGGGCCAAAATGACCGCGCTTGTCAGGAAGATCATAAACTTTCACTATTTCGAACTCCTTGCATGAAAGCGGCAATTTTCTCCGCATCCTTGATACCCTTGGCGACTTCCACCCCGCTCGACACGTCCACCGCCCAGGGTTGCACCTGTTTAATCGCCGCCATCACGTTGCCGGGATGCAGGCCGCCGGAAAGAATCAGCGGCAACGGCATGCGCTGCGGAATCAAGCTCCAGTTGAACGCATCCCCAGTCCCACCTGGCGTACCGTCGACATAGCTATCCAGCAGCAGTCCCCTGGCACTGGAATAACGAGTTGCGTATTGTAGCAAATCTACACCGGCCCTGACTCGCACGGCCTTAATATATGGCAGTGAAAATTGGCTGCAGAACTCCGGAGATTCATCGCCGTGAAATTGCAACAGATTCAAGCCAGCGACAGCGGCGGTTTCTTCTACCCATTCCGCTTCCGGATCAACATATACACCTACTGAACTGATGAATGGCGGCAGCGCGGCTACAATTTCACGCGCCCTGGCAGGCGTGATGGAACGTGCGCTTTGCGGCCAGAACACAAGACCAATGGCGTCTGTGCCCAGATGTGCTGCCGCCAGCGCATCTTCAATGCGGGTAATGCCGCAGATTTTTATTCGAGTGGGCATAAGTCAAAATGAATCTGTTGAACACAAATGCAGAACAAGCTTGCTGTTATTCGTAATTAAATTTTCCCTGGCGCGACTGAATCCGTGGCAGCAGGCCTGTGATGAGTGGCTCTGTGAATCCCGGCAACCCCCATTTTGGATCATAGGCAACCCCCGTCAAGTATAACCCGGCAGCGGGAAAAGTCGGTGCAGCATGAGTACGGTCACGACCTTCCAGCAAGGTTTGCATCCATTCGGATTGGTATTTGCCCTTGCCCACATAAACCAGGCAACCCACAATATTGCGTACCATGTGATGCAGAAACGCGTTGGCACGCAACTCAAACGCAATGATGTCACCTTGCTGCGTGATTTCCAATTTAGTCAGATTGCGCACCGGAGACTTGGCTTGACATTCGGCTGCACGGAAGGCACTGAAATCGTGCTCACCCGCCAGCATATGTGCGGCAATTCGCATCCGTTCCAGATCAAGGGGCTGATGGAACCAGCCGACTTTGCCATGATGGAGCCCGGGGCGCACTGGATGATTCAACAGCAGGTAGAGATAACAGCGCTCACTGGCGCTGTAGCGGGCATGAAAGTCATCGGGAACTTCAGATGCCCACAGCACTGCCATACTGTCAGGCAACAGTGCATTGACGCCACGTACCCAGGCACTTGGCGGCCGCTGTGCCTGTGAGTCGAAATGCACCACTTGATACAGGGCATGCACACCGGTATCAGTACGTCCCGCCGTGACCACCCGGATATCGCCACCGGCTATTTTCGACAACGCCTTTTCCAGTGCATCCTGTACTGATCTGCCCGAAGGCTGGCTTTGCCAACCACAGAAACCGTTGCCATCGTACTCCAGTATCAGTGCGATTCTCATAGGATATAGACTGTCAAAACGATCCAAAACTGAACCGTGGCAACTGAACTCATGGATGGAATTACTACAGGGAAAATGCTGGAAACATGAAACCCTTCAAAATGATGCCGCAGGGATTTCCAGTCAGACTTCGAATTAACATTGGGAAGGGGATTACAGGCTCGCCAGCATCGTCCTTGCGCTTTCCTGCTGCTGGGCATCACCTTCACGCACCACTTCCTCGAGAATCTCTCTGGCGCCATCATTATCACCCATTTCTTGATAGGCTCTGGCCAAATCAATCTTGGTAGCAATTTCATGCCAGTGGGCACTTTCCGCAGGTTTGGTGTCAGCTGATAAGTTAGGTAGTGGTTCGCCCAGGTTCAAATCAATATCAACCAGATCAGATTCTGGCAGTGGAGCAAAATCCAGTCCTGACACTGCAGCCGGCTTGGATTCGGGTTCGGACTCAGGTGTAGCAGGAAAATCAATGCTGAAAGCCAATCCCGTGTCTTCAGCCGGTGGAGTTTCCACAGCAGCATTCGTCGCAGGAGCATCAAGATCAGCCGGCATGACTTTTTCCAGGCCCTCCTCCGCCGGCATTGTTGATGCAGCAGCTGCGGTAGATTGGGTGTCGATCACAGAAGCTTTGTGATCATCGCTGCCATACTCTGCATCAAATCCCATTCCGGAATCAGGCTCAGCCATCTGCTTCCATGCCGCTGATTGGTTTGCTGGCGTGGAAGCGCTGTCACCCATGTCAAAATCCATGGCAGAAATCATTTCCGTTGCGGTTACATTCTGCGGTGAATCAGAAATAGGTGCAGGTACCTCATCCCTGGTCGCACCGGTATTTGTCGCGATCGCGTCGCCGTACAAAGGGTTCCCCGGATCAATCCCGGCTCCCAATCCGGCGGCCCTCTCCCACAATGGGCTTGAAGGGGCCACGGCTTTCAGTGTCCGGGCGGTGGCTTCAAATGCAACCTTGTCCTTGCGTTGGACATACACTTCAAGCAACTTGGCCAATATTTCCGGACGATTCGGATCCTTTACCAGGGCTTCCGTGAGCGTTTTCTCGGCCTGGGTATCGCGTCCATAATCCAGATAAATTTCCGCTTCGGCAACCGGATCGACATCTCCGGTACTTATAACTGCTTCCGGCACGACTGCGGGCACTGGTGTCGCCACTACGGGCAACGCTTCATCGTGCAGTTGAGTTTCTGTTATAGGCGGCGTTGCGATCACATCGGAACTACCAACTGGAATTTCTTTTTTCCGACGCATCATGGATGCACCAAGTATTCCGGTCAGCAGAAGCGCAAGCACACCCCCCACATATTCGATGTTCTGCATGAGGTCATCCATCAGCGAGGATTCCACTGGAACGGATGGTGGCGCAATCGGTGTAACGGTGGAATCCGCCGCAGGCTTGGTTGGTTCGACTGCTGCTACTGCAGGTGTATCCGATTCTGCAGGTGCTGCGCTTATGTCCTCCGATTCGGCTGACACGACAGGTACCGGAGCAGGCTGAGGTGAGGTCGTCGGGGCTGAAGACTGGGTCGCAGCATCCGGTTTGAGGCCTTCGGCCCGTTTTTGCGCTTCCACCATGGTGGCGGATTTCAATTCCAACAGATGCTGCATTTCCTTGATGTTCTTTTCCAGCAGCACAATTCTTTCGTTGGCTTCGGTTAATGCTTTATTCCTGGCAATAGCATCCTCTTCCATGGCGCGAATGCGATCCTGCGATGCGTTTACTCCCTTGCCACCTGCCCCGCTCAGATCTTCGCCTTTGGAAAGTTTCAGCACTTCCTTGGATGGTTCTCTGGCTGCAGCGGAATTGTCCTCAACAATGGTGGTAATCTTGCCGCTAGCCGTTTGTTTTGGTGCCCCAGTCGCCGGAGTTGCACCGGTGGCCGCAGCCAACTTCTGCCGGTAAGCATTCCAGTCAGCTATTTGCGCTTTTACTTCTATGGCCGCTTCTGTCGAAGAAATTTTGGCAATTTCATCGCTGTCCGGCACTCGCAAAATTGGCCCTGCCTTAAGCCGATTTATATTATTACCGGAGAAGGCATCACGGTTGGCACGATGCAACGCAACCAGCATCTGATTGAGATTTACCCCATCGGGGGCAACCTGCCGGGCGATCCTGCTTAAAGTATCGCCGCTCCTTATCGGACCATAGGTAGTGCCACCAGTTCTGCCAACCGGGACTGGTTCTGGTATCGCCGGCTTCTTGTCACTGATGAAATCTTTAATCGGGGCATCCGGTTTTTCCACCATAACCGGTTCAGTTTCGACGGCAGGCGGCTCAGTGGGCACACTTTGAATTACCGGCGCAGCCTGGATCACCGGCGCCACCGGCTGAGGTCTGTCAGTTTCCGGTAGATCCAGCAGCACGGTATATTCACGCAGCAATCTTCCCGATGCCCAGTTCAATTCGATCAGCATGCTCAGGAACGGTTCAACAACGGGTTGCGAGGAGATAATTCTGATGTAGGGTTGGCCGTCGGAGCGGGCTTCGACGCTGACTGTGAACGTAGACAGGAATGGCGCATAATCGACATCTGCCTTACGAAAAGCATCGCGTGAGGCAAGACGCGCTGCCAAAGAGGAGATCTCCTCTTTTTTTACCGCAACCAGGTCAATCTCTGCCTTGAACGGCTGTCCCAGAGCAGAATTAACCGTCAGCTTTCCCAGTCCCGCCGCCTGCACAGCCCACGGCGACATCAGCACGATCAGGAACAACCCTAGTTTAAAAATCGATTTGCACACAGCGGCGCGCTCTGGTTTTTTGAAAGAAGAAATAGACTAACATCATGTAGTTATCGAAGCAAGCTGAGCTTACCTCTGATGCTTCGTATCAATTCGGTTATTTCTTAACTGAAATTTTTGATTGTGACATGAGGTTTTTATAGAAAACCGCAGGCTGACCGCGTAATGGCCAACTATCCAAAGAGCCATTGCAGTATGCTGTGATTACTCAAACCTCTTCAATGAGGGTATCAGGCCTGTACCAGAATTCTCAGCATCCTGCGCAATGGTTCTGCTGCGCCCCATAGCAACTGATCCCCCACCGTGAATGCGGACAAATACTCCTTGCCCATGGCGAGTTTGCGCAACCGCCCCACCGGTATATTGAGTGTTCCCGTAACTGCGGCTGGCGTCAACTCCTTCAAAGTGCTCTCGCGGTCATTGGGAACAACCCGCACCCAACTATTCGCTGCCGCAAGAATGTCTTCAATCTCATCCAGCGGAACATCCTTTTTCAATTTGATGGTCAACGCCTGGCTATGGCAGCGCATGGCACCAACACGAACGCAGATACCATCCACCGGGATTGCCTGATCACTGCGTCCCAGAATTTTGTTGGTCTCGGACTGGCCTTTCCATTCCTCCCGGGTCTGGCCATTGCCAAGATCGCGGTCTATCCACGGAATCAGACTGCCCGCCAGCGGCACACCAAAATTCGCTATGGGGAATTTATCGTCACGCAGCGTCCCCGCCACTTCCCGGTCGATGTCGAGTATGCTCGCAGCCGGGTCATCCAGCATGGTCTTCGCTACCCGATGAGCCTCACCCATCTGTTGCAGCAATTCACGCATGTTTTGTGCACCCGCACCGGAAGCTGCCTGATAAGTCATGGCACTCATCCATTCCACCAGATCTTCTTCGAACAATCCACCCATCGCCATCAGCATCAGGCTCACGGTGCAATTGCCGCCGATGAAATCTTTTCCGCCATCATGCAGCGCCTGTTCGATGACCGGCAGATTGATCGGGTCGAGTATGATTACGGCATCTTTGCCCATGCGCAATGTTGAAGCTGCATCAATCCAGTAACCTTGCCAGCCTGCCTGACGCAGCTTGTCAAATACCGCAGTGGTATAGTCGCCTCCCTGGCAGGAAATGATAATATCCATCGCCTTGAGTTCGTCGATATTGTATGCATCCCTGAGCGGCGGCGTTTCTCTGCCGATATCCGGACCCTGGCCGCCCTTTTGCGAGGTGGTGAAAAACACCGGTTCCACCAGCGCAAAATCATTTTCTTCCCGCATGCGCTGCATCAGCACCGAACCCACCATGCCGCGCCAGCCAACAAATCCCACTCGTTTCATCTGATCGTCTCTCTTCTATCTATAAATTCGCCAATACCGCATTGCCCATTCCAGCGGTGCCGACTTTTTTCATCCCTGACTCATAAATATCGCCGGTGCGATAACCTTGCGCCAGCACTTTTTTTACTGCCTTCTCAATGCGTGCCGCCGCCGATTCCTGATTGAATGTATAGCGCAGCATCATCGCCACCGACAATATCGTTGCCAGCGGATTGGCCACATCCTTGCCGGCAATATCCGGAGCTGAGCCATGTATCGGTTCATACAGTCCTTTGTTCTTGTCATCCAGTGATGCCGATGGCAGCATACCGATGGAACCGGTCAGCATTGACGCTTCATCCGACAGGATATCGCCGAACATGTTGCCCGTCACCATTACGTCGAATTGTCTGGGATTGCGTACCAACTGCATCGCCGCATTATCCACCAGCATGTGCGTAATTCTGCGTATCTCCGCTTCGCTATAAATCATGGTATTGAAACCAACGCGCTGACCATCGCGCTGCTCGATGCCACGCGGCTCGCCGAAATAAATATCACCGGTCAACTCGCGCACAATCAGAATATCCAGCCCTGCGACCACTTCGGGTTTCAGCGTCGAAGCGTTGGCAAGCTCGGGGTAAAGCACCGCTGGACGAAGATTAGCGAATAGATTCAAAGCCTTGCGGATATCAAGCAAGCCCCGTTCCGGACGCTGCGCGCGCGGCAGCGTGTCATACTGCGGACCACCCACCGCGCCCAGCAGTACGGCATCGGCGGCGGCAACCAGCTTGTGCGTCACCTCCGGAAATGGTTCCCCGGTCGCATCTACCGCGCATCCACCCAGTAAACCCGGTTCCAATTCAAATTTCAGCCCGTCACTTCTCAGCGCTTCCAGCACCTGCACCGCTTGGGCGACGATTTCAGGACCGATGCCGTCACCGGCTAGAACTGCAATTTTCATAAAACCTTTTTCTGAGCCACAGTAAAATAATTTTTATGCGAATAACCACGGCTGTTCCGTACGCCGCTTTTCTTCGAATACCTTGATCTTGTCCGCATCCTGCAACGTCAGACCAATTTCATCCAAGCCGTTCAGCAGGCAATGCTTGCGGAACGGGTCAACATCGAAGGTACAGATTTCGCCACTGGGCGTAGTCACCGTCTGCTCCTCCAGATTTACTGTCAGGCAATAACCTTCGGTTGAGCTTACTTCGTGGAATATCCGATCAACAATGCTTGTATCAAGCACGATGGGCAACAGGCCGATCTTGAAGCAGTTGCTGAAAAAGATATCGGCGAAACTGGGGGCGATGATCACCCGGAAACCATAATCCTGCAAAGCCCAGGGCGCATGCTCCCGGCTCGAACCACAGCCGAAATTTGCGCGCGCAAGTAATATTTGCGCGCCACGATAACGCAGCTGATTAAGGATGAAGTCCGGGTTGAGCCTGCGTTGGGTCACGTCCATCCCCGGCTCACCGTGATCCAGATAACGCCACTCGTCAAACAGATTCTGACCGAAGCCGGAACGTTTGATGGATTTTAGAAACTGCTTGGGAATAATGGCATCGGTATCGATGTTAGCGCGGTCCAGCGGCGCCACCAGCCCCTTGCAGGAATGAAATTTTTCCACTCGCTAGTCGGGGGTTATTTTGCCGTTCTCTCAATCGCCTCGCCACTCCTCTGCAGGTCTTTACCAAAACCCTGAAAGGTATTGCATGCAGACAAGCAAAAAGTGGCAATCAACAAGATCATTACAGGCAATGTTTTCATAACACCCTCTTTATTTAAAAATACACAAAAACGCCCTTGCGCAGTTTAATATATTTCCCGCACATCCACAAAATGTCCCGCCACTGCTGCTGCGGCCGCCATCACCGGACTCACCAGGTGAGTACGTCCGCCCGGTCCCTGCCTGCCCTCAAAATTGCGGTTGGACGTAGAAGCGCAGCGCTCCCCTGGCGCCAGTCGATCATCATTCATCGCCAGACACATGGAACAGCCCGGTTCACGCCATTCAAAACCGGCATCACGGAATATCTTGTCGAGTCCTTCCTGCTCCGCTTGATGCTTCACCAGACCGGAACCCGGCACCACCATGGCAAGCTTGATGTTTGCGGCAATATGCCTGCCCTTCACCACTTCTGCCGCCGCCCGCAAGTCTTCAATACGCGAGTTGGTGCAGGAGCCAATGAATATCTTATCCAGGCGAATTTTACTGATCGGCATATTGGGAGTCAGTCCCATGTATTTGAGCGCACGCTCCATGTCATGGCGCTTCACTACATCGTCAATCTGCGAGGGATCGGGCACTCTGCCGTCAACCGTTGTCACCATCTCGGGTGAAGTTCCCCAGGTTACCTGCGGTTTAACTTGCGCCGCATCCAGCCTTACCACCTGCTCGAAGGTTGCCCCCTCGTC
Source organism: Nitrosospira sp. (assembly GCA_026399575.1). GTDB lineage: Bacteria > Pseudomonadota > Gammaproteobacteria > Burkholderiales > Nitrosomonadaceae > VFJL01. The sequence continues at coordinate 82,547 of JAPLQS010000059.1, forward strand.
ACTTTTGAGAGTGCGCCAATAAGCGACCGCTTTCTCCCATAATTCGCCTTTTGGTGCAAAAGGGCGTCCCTTAATGTAATCGATGGTGATGTCATCCACCGCTATCATGCCGGCGCGCGCCCCCGCCTCGATCGCCATATTGCACAGTGTCATGCGCGCTTCCATGGAAAGCGCGCGAATGGCACTGCCGGCAAATTCAATGGCATAGCCGGTACCACCTGCGGTACCGATCTTACCGATAACAGCAAGTGCAATGTCCTTGGCAGTGACGCCATGGCCGAGCTGGCCTTCAACCAGAACCTGCATTGCCTTGGCTTTTTTTAGTAGCAGACATTGGGTCGCAAGCGCATGTTCCACTTCCGAGGTACCAATACCGAAAGCGAGACAGGCGAATGCACCATGCGTGCTGGTATGCGAATCTCCGCATACTACCGTCATACCGGGCAGTGTGGCGCCCTGCTCCGGACCGATTACGTGAACGATCCCTTGGCGCAGATCGTTCATTTTGAATTCGGTGATACCCAGATCTGCGCAATTCTGGTCGAGAGTCTCCACTTGCAGACGCGATATCGGGTCGCTGATACCGTGGCTGCGCTCGGTGGTGGGCACATTGTGGTCGGCTACCGCAAGAATTGAGTCCAGGCGCCAAGGCTTGCGTCCAGCCAGCCTCAATCCCTCAAACGCCTGTGGACTAGTAACTTCATGCACCAGGTGGCGGTCGATGTAGAGCAGTGCCATCCCATCCGGCTTATCGGATTCTTCATGCACCACATGGCTTTGCCAGAGTTTGTCGTAAAGGGTCTGCATCTTGCAAGGTTCTGGAGAAATGCGAAATTATCCCATAATGCAGTCAGCAGAAGTAGGCTATGTCTTGATGAACGTCAGATGCACGCAGTTGAATTAACTTGAATCTCGCCATGATTTGGCGGAAATGGGTTAGGAGGAGGCTCTCATCAAAAGAAAAATGGGTTAGGTCATTTCTGACTTAACCCATTAATCTTATAGCACGCCCGAAAAGATAAATCCGGGCACTGGCAGGTGATAATTTTAGTGTGAATCCACCACCAAATGACACACCTCATCACCCGCTTCATTGCAGCGGTCTATTTTCCAGTCGATCTTTGAGGTGTTGCGTGCGTTCTTTGGTTCTCAAACCAAGACAGCCAAAGGTATCTGCCCCCTCATAAGTACAATCGACATTTCTAAACATATTCCACTGCCGCTGAGATTCTCTTAAATTTTCCTTATCTTTCGTGCTCAGCTTCTCTATCAATTGTTTTTGAATATTTTTCAATTCAGCCTCGGCAGCTTGATACTCCATCACCTTTATGTCTTTAGCATAGATCGAACCTGCCAATGACGATCCTATCAAAATGATAAGAAGTCTAAGCGCGTTTCCAGAAAGATTTTTTTTCATCTCTGTTTTCTCCTAATTTATGTAGCGAAAGTAGAACACGTGACTTCTCTTTAGAGAATCAAGCCCTACGCCCCAGTACGGTAAGTAGTCTTACTATTACGGTGTGGTATAAAGCTGAAAAGAGCGGGGTGAGCGTACCCTAGGTAGGCCCCCACCAAGATGACGAACTCTATAGCAGCCCAACCCAGATCGAATTCACTCGATGTGAGGACAGGAATAGCCCACAGCAAAACAAGTACTATAGGTATGATCAGAACGTGGGCAAATGGAATTTTTTTCATGGGATATGCTCCTAACAAGTTGTTATTTAAAGAATTCTACGTAGACTGTAAAAGTCGGCGTTACAAATAAGATCCTTAATTTCACAAAAAGTTCACACTTTTTTAACATTTTAATCACGCTACAATTGAATTTTCATTGGGCATTCGTATCCCCCACTACGAACCAGCTTGGTCGCAGAAGTCTCGAGAAGTGATGTATTTTTTGCTGCAGGAAAAGAACAAGGGGCTAGACTTTTAGCCTAACCCCTTGATTTAATGGTGCGCCCGGACGAATTCGAATCGCCGACCCCTTGGTTCGTAGAGGATCACTGTAACTAACTGTTTTTATTGATAAACAGCAGCTTGCAGCGCTTGCCATTTTTGTATATCAACTGCATCCAATCTCACTTGCATCATACCCAACGTGAGCGAGGCTCAAGGAACTTAAAATCCCCACAGTCTGGCCCTGCCAGTCTGTATCCATGCCTTCACAAGTGCGCAGCATTTGTGATCATCTGCTTCCGCTACAATCCAAGTTCGCTATGCGAGCCAAGGCGCACCTGAAAAACTTCCCTCACGCCTTGTGCCATTCATCCGCAAGTTGATCAAGCGTGACTTTCTCCATTCTTTTACCACTGCGTGCATCTTTTATCGCTTGCATGGTTTTTTCATTAGGGATCAGCGGTTCAAACGGCAACGCCTTCTCCCTCGCCACGCGGGTCAGCATGATGCGGAAAGCATCAGAAACAGTCAACCCCATCGCTGCCAGAACAACGGTAGCCTCTTCTTTGATTTGCTCATCAATACGCGCACGAACAACGGTGTTAGTAGCCATATCTCAGCCCTCCTGAATTGAGCTACAATGTAGCCCAATTTACAATCGCCGTCAACTCCATCAATCCCCACAGTCTGGCCTGCCAGTCTGTGTCCACACCCTCACAATTGCGCAGCATTTGTGACTTGTTGAATTATCGCGCCATATCCCTTATAGTAGTGCGGTCATGGCTTCGAAATCTCTGTTTCAACATAATCCGCACTTGCGCAATGCGCAGGAATATCAGCGTGCCTTGCGTGCCGGTGTGCTTTCCTCGATTGCGATTGAAGGTGTCAGAAAAGCTGCGGAACGCGCACTTACACCCAAGCGCAACAAGCAACCCATCAAAGCCCGCTAACTGCTGGCTTTCACCACTTTCCTGAAAATCTCGATCACCGACCAGAAATAAAGAAAGGATTAGATTGGATTGTTTCAACCTCTTGATTATCCTTGCGTACTCGGCAGGATAAGTCTGGACACTGGAAGCACAGATCCCTATAACCTAGGAAAAATATTCCGCATCAATGTCTCGGGCGTGGTGCAACACCCGAACAATCAGTAACCCATCTTTATCTGGCACATAGAAAATGATGTATGGCGTACGAGTCGAAAAGCTTCGCAGCCCATCGGCCAGTTCCGGGCGCACCCTGCCCATTTCAGGCTGACCGGCCAGTAATGAAACCGTTGATTGAATTGAATCCAGGGATTTATCTGCTGCAACCAGATTATCTTCTGCAATAGTCAACCAAAGCTCTAGAAGATCGGCTTCTGCTGACTGGGTATAGCGGACGTGAGGCATCAGATAGTTGCGCGGCGGGTTTTTAGCGACTGACGGCCTTGTTGCTTCAGACTTGCAAAATCAACCTCTTTTACACGTCCATTCTTTATATCGTCCAGGCCTTTGGCAATGTCCTGGCGTAAACTATCAAGCTTGGCCGTTTTAACCTGCTCATATGCTTCGAATAGCCGCAACGCCTCACGAATGACCTCGCTGGCGGAACCATACATACCGGATTCAACGCGCTGACGAACGCGCGCTTCTAATTCGGGTGGCAAAGATACGTTCATGGACATGGCAATTCTCCCAAAGGAATATCAATAATAGTATGGCAGTTTATGCCATAAATTGCCAGTTTAGTGACAGCGCTCAGCACATCTTTCAGGTTGTGTCAGCTTATGACTGCATTTCACAAGAGTATATTATGCAACAACAGGTTGCATAATATTGCCTTGAAATAACATAGCTGATGCTTCGGTCAATAACATAGTTGACGCCTCGCTCAATGACATATTCGGTCGATAACATAATCTCCTTTGAGCCACGATTCAGCCCAATTTACAATTGCCGTCAACTCCATTCAATATCCACAGTCTGGCTTGCCAGTCTGTGTCCATGCCTTCATAAGTGCACAACATTTGTGATACTTGACATAGTACGCCAGTGGCGTATAGTTAAAATATGATTTTCATTGAGACCCCGACATTCACCCGTTTGATTGTAGAACTGTTGGCCGATGACGAATACTCAAAGCTGCAAACAGAGTTGTCTAATCGTCCGGATGCTAGCGATCTCATCAAGAATGGCGGTGGCATCCGCAAGTTGCGTTGGAAACGAGCCGGGACGGGCAAGAGCGGCGGCATACGGGTGATTTATTACTGGCTCACCGAAGATAACCAGATTTTCATGCTGGTGGCGTATCCCAAGAGCGTTAAAGACAATCTGACAGATAAGGAAACCGCAATTTTGCGCAGCCTCGTAAAGGAATTATAGACAATGGACAAAACACTTTTTGAATCTCTCAAGCAAGGCTTGAAAGAAGCTATAGCAATTCAACGCGGTGAGCTTGCGCCCGGAAGAATAACGAAGATCAGCTCACCCGATGCAAAGTCCGTGCGTGCCAAGATTGGATTGAGCCAAAGCGAATTTGCCCAACTGATTGGAGTAAAAGTGGCAACACTCAGAAACTGGGAGCAACATCGCCGCCAACCCACTGGTCCCGCTGCTGCCCTGCTGACTATCGTCGAGAAAGAACCGGAAGCAGCACTTCGCGCATTGCACTCGTAACTGGACAACATAGTCCAGTGGCATACCTGCTTCAAGTGATCAGGTGGCGATATTTATGATATGAAGATTGTGGATTATCACTAAAGAAAAACACCATGGCCAAAAAATTACTCGGCCCTATTCCGCCAGGCGAAATCTTGCTGGAAGAGTTCATGAAGCCACTAGACATCAGCATCAATGCGCTATCGAGAGCGGTAAGCGTACCACCCAACCGCGTCAGTGAGATCGTAAACGGCAAGCGCTCAATTACTGCTGATACCGCCTTGCGCCTTGGCAAATATTTCGGCGTATCTCCAGAAATCTGGCTCGATCTACAAAGCGGTTATGACATCCGTATTGCACAGCGCACCATCTGGCCAAAGATTGAACCGCTTGTCCGTACACATCATAAGACTGGAAAAACTCTGATTCAGAGCAACCCACATTTACGCGACCCGCAGGCGCACCAGCGCGCCCTTCGCATAAATGTGCTTTCTTCAATCGCAATTGAGGTTGTCAGAGAACCCGCTGACCATACGTTCACTCTAGAAATTATTTAACGTATTGCGGTGGGCCGCGCGAGGCATGAACCCAGCTCGAGCTGAGCTTCGGTGGGGTGATCGGCAGAAATTGGCATCGGTATGTTTCCGAGTCTTTATACACAATATCCCAAAAACAGTCATTTAATGGATCGTCGAATAGCGCCAGACTGAGCAAGGGGATATGCTACCGAAGACGAGGGGAAATTTGGTAGCTACCAATTAGTAGTTCAATGGAACAAAATATCAAATGGATGAACCTGGGCTTCCCCCATTCCTGACCAATATGCAAGGTCAAATGGGCCACTCTAAGGCCAAGCTACTCGCATCGATTCTCAAGAGCTATGACATCCACATTGTTGTAGCACAGGTAGCTGGGCTGGCAATGGCACCTTGTTTTCAGACGAACAGCTATCGTATTGAACTTCTTTCTCAGCTTGCCGTTGCCTGCTGCAACGGCAAGACGCATTCCACTTGGAAGCACTTAGATCATTGGTTAAACCGCCATCTCGGAGTCTTCGATATCGCCTGCTTGGAGGACCCCGCGGAGGACGTATTTGTTGTCAATGTGGTGACAGCGGAGGGTGATTTTCGTGTGCTCGGTGGCCTTTGGGAAGCCGCTGACAGTGCAACGACGTTACTTATCGAGACATTGGCTAAGAGTGGTGGACATACACAGCGATCTTGGTTGCGCCCAGCCATGGCCCTGCTCCAACTTTCTGACACGATGATAGAACGAGCCGGCCTTGTTCGATGGCAAGAAGGGCCCTCAATCCCTAAGAGAGAGATACCCATTGTACCCATCACACCTCTCGCCCGCTGGGCTCACTATACGACTTTCCATGTTGATAAGTTAATTACGATGGGAATATGCCATACAGAGTTGGAACCGTTTGTATTTGATCTGACGAAACGGAAAGAACTGCTGGATCAGAACAATCAGGAATCTGACCTTCATCGCTGGCCACTACTTCGTTTTGGGGACGAGTACGTTATTGCACTACCAAATGCGCTCACATATGCCATACGACGATACTTGCTCGATTGTTCAGCCAATGCTCGCCAGATAGGGCAGTTGCAGGCTGTGCTGATGATGCATGTCCATCATCGACTCTTACAGATTGCTCAATGTGGAAGTCGCCATCGGATGGAAATCGTCAAAGTTCCAACTGAGGTTGGCGATATGCAAGGGATTTGTCAAAGTATCGTTGTTCGGGTCGGTAGCCGACGTTTCCTACACTTCCTTGTAGTGGCCGATGATCTAAAGCAATTAGCTTTGACGGGCTTCCTTGCTCCAAGCCAATTCTCGTCTCTAGCTGAGGTGAAGCTCCAGAAACATATAGATGGGCTTCGTGATTATCTCGAATTAACCTATGAAATCGATTCTGCACATACGCTGTGGTTAATGGGTCATCTTGGGCAGGCGTTTATTGGTGATCCACCAGCGGAGCGCCCTCTCTGGACATTTGGGACTGCACGTCTTAACGATCTGGAGATATTATTCCGTGATCCTGATGATCCCGTGGACAGGCTCATTTTGTTACTGAATCAAGAAAAGCAATGCTTGCAGGAAGGATTAGTGCTTCCTTCCCAAAATGGTCTTCTAAACCTCTATGCGTTCTGGTTAAAACAGAATTTCTGCCTTCGCATCCCCGATGTGCCTCACAGCCAGAAAGCCTACCTGGTTTTACCCCGATTTAACGGATACCTCATTAAGGGTGATAATACACTCGGAGGTAGACCATGCACATACGCAGAAAGTACAGTCAAGAATACAAACAGGAAGCTGTCCAGCTTGTTCGACAGTCTGATATTCCACTAG
>JAPLQS010000002.1 GCA_026399575.1 Nitrosospira sp.
GGATCGCGTGCAGGCAGACGCTTTCCTTCAGGCGTTCCTGCAGCGCCAGTTCCTTGTGCTTGCGCGCGGTGATGTCAACCCGCACCGAGAGATAGCCGGTGATCTTTCCGGTCTGGTCCTTGTCCTTGAGCGGGACGATGGTCGAGTCCACCCAGTAGAGTTGCCCGCTTTTGCTACGGTTGCAGATTTCCCGGTGCCATACTTCGCCGCGCGCGATGGTCGCCCACATGTCGACGAAGAAAGCTTTGGGGTGCGTGCCGGAATTGAGGATACGGTGGTCCTGGCCGATCAGCTCGGCTTCGCTGTAGCCGCTGACTTCGCAGAACTTGGGGTTGGCCTGCAGGATGCGGCCGCTGCGGTCGGTGACCGACACTAACGCCAGCTTGCCGACTGCCTCGATGTAGGCTGTCAGCTCGGCAGAAGAGTATTCGGCATTTTCCCCTTGGCAAGCAGCAATCGGGATTCAGTCTGTTTATGTGCAGTGATGTCCTGTACTAGTGCAAGGTGATAATCGGGTGTCGCACCCGGCGCCCACATCGCAGAAACCGTTAGCTTCACCCAGACGACCCTGCCGTCCTCGTGGAAAAGGCGCTTTTCCATCTCGAATTCACGTATCTCTCCACTCTTGAGGCGCTCCATGTTGGCCAGATCGACTTCCAGGTCGTCGGGATAGGTAAGGGATTGGAAATCAAGCGCCAGCATTTCCACAGCCGCATAGCCGATAATATCGGTGTACTTCTGATTTACGCGTACAAAGCGGCCGGTCATGGTGTCTATCTGCGCCGTACCCACTGCTGCCTGCTCGAACATCACCCGAAAGCGTTGCTCGCTCTCGCGTAACGCTTGAGTCATGCGCGCCTGCTGCAGAGCGGTTGCCACCCGGTAGGGAAGTAGTTTCAGGTAGTTGCGCTGCGGATCCTTGATCAGATAATCTTCCGCACCCAGATGGAGCGCCTGGGCTGCAATCTCTTCGTTGCCTGAACCGGTAATGAAGATCACCACCTGACCAGCAAACTCCTTCATCAGGTCGAACGCAGTACCGTCAGCAAGTCTGTAATCTGTGAGAATGATGTCGAAGCTGCGGGTAGCGAGGATCTGGCGGGCTTCGGCCACCGAGCGCGCAACCGTGATCTGGTAGGGAAGCGCGTTTGCAGCTACGGCTTTGGTCAGCGCCATTTCGTCCACTCGATCGTTTTCGATCAGAAGAACCGAAGCAGAAACCATCGAGCCGCCATCGATTGAGGCTGGAAATATCACGACTTTACTGCTCCTGCTATCGCCTGCTCGCTGCTCATCCAATAGTCGTGGATGACGCGCATGATCTCGACGAATTGCCGGTAGTCCACAGGCTTCACCATGTAACCTGCCACGCTATGCTGAAATGAGACCACGCGGTCACTCTCCTCTTTCGAAGTGGTCAGCACAACTACCGGAATATGCTTTAATGCCGGGTCGGCTTTCATTTCGGCCAGGAATTCAACTCCGCTCATGCGCGGCATGTTGAGATCCAGCAGTATCAGGCCCGGCCGGACATTGGCGGGGTCGCGCAGAAAGGCCAGCCCTTCTTCGCCGTTGGTCGCACAATCCAGCGGGTGGCTCGCACCCAGATCTTTCAATGCCCGGCGCACGGTCATGGTGTCAACGTCATCGTCTTCGATCAGCAGAATATGGTCATGTGGTTGCATCAGGTCTTGCTCCGTTTAAGGCTTAGTTCTGCAAGGTACGGGGAAGCGTGAAATGAAAAGTAGTGCCTGCACCGGCTGTGGATTCCAGCCATATCTTTCCACCTTCGAGTTCTATGATTCTTTTCGCCAGGGAAAGCCCGACGCCGGTGCTTTCCACCTCATCGCGCCGGGTCAATGTCTCAAACAGTTCAAAAATCCTGCCGAAGTATTTGGTCTCAATACCGGGGCCGTTGTCCGCAACAGCAAAGTGCCAGCAGGACTCCTCTTCGACACAGCTTATCACCACTCGTCCAGCGGGTTTATCCATGAACTTGATGGCGTTGGAGAGCAGATTTTGGAACACCTGCTGGGCTTTGAAGGGCTCTATCACGACTTGCGGCAGAGGTGTGGCAATCTCGATGACGATGTGCGACGGGGGCGCCAGAAGTTCAATCGTGTTGCGCACCAGCGCATCCAGATCCATCGTCAATCGCTGTTCCCGCTCGCGCCCGGCACGGGAGTAGGCGAGGATGCCATCCACCAGCCCCCCCAAGCGCTTCACCCGGCTGACAATTAGATTGAGTTGCTCGTTTCCTTCGGCCCCCAGTTTGTCAGAATAATCGGCCACCAGCCAATTCGCCAGCGAACTGATGCCCCGCAACGGGGCCTTCAAATCGTGCGAGACGATATGAGCAAAGTTCGCCAGCTCCCGGTTCGCTGCCTCAAGTTCTTTCATCATTTCGGCATTCTGCTGCTCGAGCCGCTTGCGCTCGGTGATCTCCGCGCGTATGGCGATGTATTGGAACAGCTCTCCATCCTGATCCAGGAAAGGAACAATGGTGGTATCCACCCAGTAGATGGAGCCCTCCTTCGCGCGGTTCCTGAGCTCGCCTTTCCAGACCTGCCCGCTTTTGATCGTGTCCCATAAATCCCGCATAAATTCTTGCGAGTGATAGCCGGAGTTGATAATGCGATGATCCTTGCCGAGCAGTTCATCACGGGAATACTTCGAGACGGCGCAGAACTTGTCGTTGGCATAGGTGATCTTGCCGCGCGCATCGGTGATGGCAACAATGGCATGCGCGTCGAGCGCAGCTTTGAAATCTTCCAACACTTTTTGCGACATGTTGTCGGGCTCTCTTTATTTCTGAAATCCTCAGGAACCGCTGAGCAAAATGCCATGGATTATGCCCGCTTCAGATTTGAAAGGAAAGACCCTGTTGCGAGTAGGACTCTACCGCGACTGTCGAATATAATGACTGAAACGGGATAGCCAAGCGTGGTCGGACGCTGTTACGTCTTCATTCCGATGCCAGCAAAAAATCCTTCACCAGCGCAATCTGATCGTCGCTTACCAGCATGGGTGAATGACCGACACCGGGCAGTTCGATTATCTGTGCCTTGGCGCCGCGCACTTGCATTTCCCGCGCCGTTTCGGCAGACAACAAATCGGATTGCATGCCGCGCAGCACCAGCGTAGGGACATGCAGTGCATCCCATTGCGCCCATAAATCAATATCCCCGGACAGATGTTTTTTAAAACTTTCGGCGATTCTTGGGTCGTAACGGAAGCCGTAGGTTCCATCGTCGAATTCGCGCGCACTGTGCAGCGCGAGATGATGCCACTGGGCTTCGGTCAGGGGGCCGAATGAAACCGAGATCTTTTTCATGTACGCTTCAAACTCGTCGAAGCTGGCGAAGCGCGGGTCCCTGCCGAGATATTGCGCAATTCGTGTTAGCGCCGCGACTGGAATCAGCGGGCCGATGTCGCTCATGACCAGTCGACGGATGGGTATCGGCAGAGGCAAGGGCAGGGGCAGCTGAATCGCCAGTGCCATGCCGATCAATCCGCCCATCGAGATGCCGACCCAGTCCAGTTGAATGCTGGTATCGCCCAAAACGCCGATATGTTCAAGCAGCGCGACCGCGTCCGACAGATACAGCAGGTAATTGTCATAATCCGCCGCATCCGCCAGCCAGTCGCTTTGTCCGCGTCCTACCACATCCACGCAGATCACACGGCAATCGGCTGCCAATGCCTGTGCCAGGAAATCGAAATCGCGGCAATTGCGCGTCAGCCCATGAACACAGACAACAATGTGCGGATTGTCCGGCTTCCCCCATTCGGCATAAGCGATATGGCGAGAATTGTTGGCATCAGCGGCGTAGCTGGAGAAAACAGGGAAGCTCTTTAGTCGCATTGTCATTATCTGGAATTATTTCGCATAAATGAGCGCTGCAGTTTAACCCAGCTTTGATTTGTCAGGGGCACCCTGCATTCAACCCTTGCAAGTTGCCGCTATGGCGCAGTGAAAACATGCATACGGCTTAATCCGGCCTGGAATATAGCATGATGGATATTACACGATGTTCCGATTGATTCAGCCAATCAGAATCGATAGCCTGATATACGTATTAATCAGTTCCTTGCAACCATCTCAGGTGCGTTATACTGGTCATGGAAATTGGCAAGATGACTCTCTAGTCATCGGTGTAATCGTCAAATATTCAAGGAGAAAAAATGGGTACCGAAATGACAGAAATGCCCGATGTGGCCAAAGACAAACTCGTAGCGGATTTAAAGGTAGTGGTGGCAGATGCGGAAGAGCTGCTCAGGATCACCGCCGGACAGGCTGGCGACAAGGCCGCAGCAGCCCGCGAAAAGATCAGTGAAAGTCTGCAGGAAGCCAAACAACAGTTGTGCAAGGTGGAAGGCATGGTGGTTGACAAGACCAGTCGGGCGGCAAAGGTTACCTGCGATTATGTTCAGGATCACCCTTGGCATGCGGTGGGTATTGCGGCTGGTGTCGGCCTTATCCTTGGACTGCTGATCGGACGGCGTTAACCCCCCCATCATGGCTGAAAAAGACCCCGGAAGCGAAGGCGGGCTGCTTGATTCCATCAGGAAACTGGCAATAACGCTGACTGGAGCGCTGCAAACCCGGCTGGGGATTTTTGCCACTGAACTTGAGGAAGCGAAGCTACAGCTAAGCCAGATGCTATTGCTGGGTCTGGTTGCGCTGTTCTGCCTTGGCCTGGGTATCATTTTGCTGGCAGTTTTTTTCGTGGTGCTGTTCTGGGACAGCTATCGTCTTGCTGTATTGGGTGTTATGGCAGGGTTTTTTCTTGGCATGGGGATATTTGCGGTACTGGCGCTGCGCGCCAAGGCAACAGAAAATACAAAAATGTTTTCCGCCACCCTGGCAGAACTGGCAAAAGACCGTGAACAACTCAAGTAATCCATGAGCGCCCGCCTGGAGGATATCCGCTGGCGGCGAACACAACTGGTGGCACGTGCCGCTGTGCAGCGCGGAGAAGTTACCGCAGTCTTGCACCGTCTGGCTGAACCGTTACGCATGGTCGATACGGCCATGGCGAGTTTGCACTATCTCAAGGCGCACCCGCTCGTTCCGATTGCCGCAGTGGTGGGCATGAGCATGGCATTTATGTTGTCGCGTAACTACAGCATCTTCCGCCTGCTTCAACGCATCCTGTTCCGCTCTTTCGCCTTATGGCGGGCATATCGCTCATGGGGCATCTGGATTGCTCGCGGTCGCGCTGCCTGGTTGCGTATCGGCATGACATGGCGAAATAGCAGAAGCAACAATCCGCCCAGTATCCGCTAACCTCTAGTCGAACCCAAGAGAATGTTAAAAGCACTGGAGCGGGAGAAAGAACACCTTCTTAGCGAGATGCTACAGGTAAAGGGGTTGATACCGCTTCTGATGAAACCACGGAACAAGCAGAAGTGGACTGCAGAGGATCGCATCGAACTCAAGCAGCAGATGCAGCGGGTTTTTCGTCTGGGTCCCTATCTTGCTGTAATCGCGCTTCCTGGTTCCTTTCTGCTGTTACCTGCACTTGCCTGGTGGCTCGACCAGCGCAGAAACCGTACCAAACCACCCGTTAATGCAGAGTAGAACTGCACTAGTAGGAAATACTGGCCACAGAACGACGGCAAACATTTTTGATGCCCTACCCCGGCGCCCGATAGCGCGTCGGATCAGGCACTTCCGCTGCCGTAAACCCCGCCCGGCGCAATCGGCAGGAATCACACTTTCCGCAAGCCAGCCCCACGGCATCTGCCTGGTAGCAGGATACCGTCTGGCTGTAATCCACCCCCAGCAACATCCCCTGCCGAATGATCTCCGCCTTGGACAAGCTGATGAGCGGCGCATGGATGCTTAACTTATTGCCTTCAATTGCAGCCTTGGTGGCCAGATTCGCCATTTGTTCGAAAGCTGCGATGTATTCGGGCCGACAATCCGGATAGCCGGAATAATCCACCGCATTGACACCAATAAAAATGTCATGGCTTCCAAGCACCTCGGCCCACGCCAGTGCCAGCGATAACATGATGGTATTGCGGGCGGGAACATAAGTGACCGGGATACCCGCCTTGATCCCTTCCGCAGGGATAGCAATGGATGCGTCGGTGAGGGCCGATCCGCCGAACGCGGACAAATCAACCTTGACGATCCGGTGCTCGCTTGCCCCGACGGATCGCGCCATCTTTTCTGCTGCTACCAGTTCCGCGCCGTGACGTTGCGCGTAATCGATACTCAGGGCATAACACGCATACCCCCGGTCGCGCGCGATGGCGAGTATGGTGGCCGAGTCCAGCCCGCCCGATAGAAGTATTACAGCCTTAGTCATAAGTGCAAAAGAATGAATTCGTACTACGCCGTTGCTGGCTGTTCATCGCCCCGGCCCTTCGCCCCACAGCAACTTGTGCAGCTGGATTTGTAGTCGCACCGGCAAGCGGTCGCGCAACACCCAAACAGCTAGCGTTGCCGGATCAAGCTTGCCGTACGCCGGCGAAAACAAAATCGGGCATATCCGATCTAGGCGGCGCTCGCACATCACTTTGACCGCCCACTGGTAATCCGCTTCATCGCACAGCACAAACTTCAACTCATCCTGGGGTGCAAGATGGCTGAGGTTATCCCAGCGATTTTTCTCCACTTCGCCTGAACCAGGAGTCTTGATGTCCACAACTCTGGACACACGCACATCCACCCCGAATATATCCAGCGCTCCGCTGGTTTCAAGTGATACTGAATAACCCGCGTCGCACAATGACCGGAGCAACGTCAGACACTCTTTCTGCGCCAGGGGCTCGCCGCCAGTGACCGTAACATAGCGCGGCGCGTAACCGGCAATCTCATCCAGAATGGCCGGGATAGCCATGCTTTCACCGCCGGAAAAAGCGTATTCGGTGTCGCAATAACCGCAACGTAAAGGGCAGCCAGTCAGACGCACAAATACGGTAGGCAAGCCGACGCGACTGCTCTCCCCCTGCAGAGAGAAAAATATTTCACTGACGCGCAAGGCTCCGACCTCAGGTATTTGTGTGATTTTGTGTCGCAATGAAGAGGGGGGGTGAAACATATCGCAGAGTGGGGAGCCGCCGTCAGTAACCGACGGTGGCCTTACTTCCTATTGGCCAGTCGTTGCCTGGCTTTATCTGCCGCATCGCTGGCGGGGTATCTGGCGATCAGATTCTCCAGAGTTCTCTTGGAAGTGACGATTTTATTCATCTCACGCTGACTGCTGGCAATGTTGAGCAGCGCATCGGGAGCCTTGGCGCTATCGGGAAAAGCCTTGATCAGATTGCGCTGGGTTTCGATGGCATTGTCAAAATCACGCAGCGCATAATAAGCATTGCCAATCCAATAAAGCGCGCTGGGTGCAAATCTGGAGGCAGGGTAGCTTGTGAGAAAATTCTGGAATCTGGTGATGGCGCCCTGATAATTGCCGGCCTTGAACAGGTCATAAGCCGCCTCGTAGGCGCCATTCTCTGCAGCTTCTGTCGTCGCAACACTGGCAGCAGACGCATCCACTGCGGCAACTGGGGGCGGTGCATCCGATTCCGCTCCGGCAATGTCTGATGGAACGGGGGAGCCGGACATTGCAGGCGAGTCGGGCTGTTCGATCCGCCTCAGCCGACTGTCCAGATCAATGTAAAAATCCCGCTGTCGCTTCTGCGTCAGCTCATTTTCGTTGACCAGTACTTCGATCTGACCGCGCAGCTTGTTGATATCCTGCCTGAGCGCTTCGATCTGGGTATGAAAATTGAGTAGCGCCTGATTATCAAGCACTTCTTCCAGTCTGGTGATGCGCGTGAATAGATCGCTGATCAGCGCCTGCTGATCAGCGATCTGTCTGCGCGCCTCCTTGTCGCCGAACAACCCGGCATAGCCTGGATTGCTAACTACTATCAATAACGACAATAACAGAGCGCGCACGCGCATGGTTACTCGCCCTGGTAGCGGATATCCGTGCGGCGGTTCTCGGCCCAGGAAGCTTCATCATGGCCGGTGGCACGGGGCTTTTCCTCACCCAGGCTGACAGCCTCGATCTGGCTATCCTTGGCGCCCGACAGGGTCAGCGCGTTCTTCACGCTGTCGGCACGTTTCTGGCCCAGCGCCAGATTGTACTCGCGGCTGCCGCGCTCATCGGCATTGCCTTGCAGCAGCACTCTGGCGCCAGCGTTGTCACGCAGATACTGCGCGTGGGCTTGTACCAGAGGCCTGTATTCATTCTTTACTACGAAACTGTCGTAATCGTAATAAACGCTGCGCTTGGACAGAATATTGTTTGGGTCCCGCAGGATGGGGTTAAGGTTGGGATCTGCCACTGCTGCAGGCGCTGCCTGGGTGGCAGATTTATCTTCTGCGGTGGGTTGGGTGGTCTGGCTGGCGCATGCTGACAACAAGCCGATGAGTAATACGCTGATTACTTTTTTCATGCTTTGCTCCTTTAAATTAAATTGAGAAACTTTTAACCGGGGGTTTATCGCACTCTCGGCAAGGGCCCCCATGCCGGCTCTCTTACATCACCCACCTGCATTGAAAGCTCTTGTCTTGTTTTGCCGTCACTTGATACTACGGCTAATATACCACGCCCCTTTACCTCGGTTGCATACAATATCATCTTATCGTTGGGAGCGGGGCTGGGAGATTCGTCAAAGCGTGAATCGGTCAATAGCTGCACTTGACGGGTAGCCAGGTCCTGCACCGCAACATTGAACCTGGTGCCGCTGCGGTGAATAAAGACAAAACTTTTTCCGTCCCGGCTATGATGCGGGCTGACATTGTAGCTGCCTTCAAAGGTAAGACGCTCGGCTGTTCCGGATGCATTCCCTGTTACTGGCATGCGATAGATCTGCGGGCTGCCGCCACGATCGGAAGTGAAAATGATCGACTGACCGTCCGGTGAAAAATTGGGCTCGGTATCGATTCCGGAACTTTGGCTGAGCCTTTGCAAACCGCTTCCATCCGCATTTACCAGAAATATCTGTGAACCGCCCTGCAGGGACAGCACCACCGCCAGCTTCTTGCCGTCGGGCGACCATGCCGGGGCGCTGTTGCTACCCTTGAAATTGGCCACCGCTTTACGCGCCCGGGTTGCAAGCGTCTGCACGTAGACTACCGGCTTCTTGTTTTCAAACGATACGTAGGCAATCTGAGTGCCATCCGGCGACCATGCAGGTGAAATGATCGGTTCGCTGTATTCAATAATCGACTGGGCATTGAAGCCATCAGCATCTGCCACTTGTAGCGCATATTTGTTACCCTGCTTCACAATATAGGCAATGCGGGTACTGAATACACCCACATCCCCCGTCAGCCTTTCATAAATGATGTCGGCTATCTGATGAGCAGCAGCACGCAGCCGGTCCGCTGGAACGATCATAGTGTAGTCAGCCAGCTGCACCTGTTTTGCTACGTCCATCAGATAAAAGCTCACTTCCACTCGCCCGTCCGGCAGGATCACCGTGCTGCCGATCACCAGCGCAGCGGCGCCACGGTTTTTCCAGTCAGGGTAGACGATCTGCCGGGGATCGCGCAGCACAGGACCGGATGAATCGACCAGCCTGAAAAGACCGCTGCGCTGCAGATCAGCCGCCACCACTGCGGTGATGCCTTGTTTGAGTTTTTCTTCGCCAGCGAAAGGCGCAATGGCGATGGGAATCTGGGTCGCGCCCCCGCCAAATATTTCAATATCGAGCGCAGCCTGGAGCGGCATGCTAATCAGCCACAGCAACAGGGCAAGGGCAAATGTATGATGAGAAGATTGACGAAACCGCATCAGCATAAAAACAACCTTCTTTGTGTTAGCCAGTAATGCCGGATAATACCGTAAGTTTTACCAGTCATTCGCGATAGTGCACCTTGAGACTCAAATCACGAAATTTCGGGAACAAGGCAGGGTCGGGTGGCAGTGGCAGCGGCTTGGCCAGATAAATGGCACGCTCCACGGCGCTGTCAAACGCGGCATAACCACTGCTCTTCCGCAGCCTCACATTAAGAATGTCGCCGCCCGGCAGTAAAGTGACATCGAGCTCCGCCACCGAGTCATCCGGTATATTAGGCGGCAAGACAATACGGCTCCTTATTTTGGCCATGATTTTTGCCTTGTATTCGGCGATCACGTCCTGCGCCCTGGATTGCGCCGCCTGCTGCGCCCGCTGTTTTTCAAGTGCTTCCTGATCTCGCACCAACTGTTCCAGATCATCAGCCACTTTTGGCTTTTGCTCTTCCGGCGCTGGCTGCTTTTTCTCCACTGGTTTGGGTGGCTCGACCTTTTCCTTGAGCGCGATATCCGGCTTTGTGGGTGGTGGCGTCTCCGGCTTCGGCGGCAAGGGCTTTACCTCAGGGGGCGATGGCGCCAGCTTGGGTGGCAAGGGCCTTGCTCTGGCAGGCGGCGGGGCCGGCTCGGGCAAACTGTTCCACAAGTCCACTACCATGCCCTCAGGCGGATAGCTTTTCCAATTAAGACCGAAAATCATAAAAACAAGAAAAGCCACATGCACCAGCAGCGCCAGTACTCCCGCCGGCAGTAATCCCGGTTCAGGGTGCGCAGAATCTCGCAATGCCAGCGCACTCATTTCGATCTGGCTAGCAGCCCGACTTTTTTCACTTGCTGCTGCTGCAGAATATCCATCACGTTCATCACTTCTTCGTAACGTACGCTTTTATCGGCAGCAATCACCACCGCTTGCTCAGCATTTTCTGCCTGCTTCTGCTTGATCACCTCGACCAGTTGGGTACGGCTGATGGTTTGCTCGCTGCCCGCCTTGTCGCGATCGTGCAGCTTCAGACTGCCGTCGGCCTTGATGATCACTTCCAGCGGCGCCACTGGCGGTGTCAGGGATTTGCCGATCTGCGGCAATTCGACCTGACCGGGACTGATGAGCGGTGCCGTAATCATGAAAATCACCAGCAATACCAGCATTACGTCGATGTACGGTACGACGTTGATCTCGTTCATCTGCCGGCGCTTGGTGCGGCGTTCACTCATGACACTCGCCCCATAAAGTCACTTGCCAGCCGGTCGACATCGTGCGCGTAGCGATTATAAGCAATGACTGCGGGAATCGCGGCAAACAACCCCATCGCAGTCGCGATCAGCGCCTCGGCAATGCCGGGTGCAACATGGGCGATGGTGGCTTGGGTAACATTGGATAGTCCGCGGAAAGAATTCATGATCCCCCAAACCGTGCCGAACAGACCAACGTAAGGGCTCACCGACCCTACTGTCGCCAGAAAAGACAGGTGCGCTTCCAGACCGTCCATTTCCCGCTGGTAAGTGGCGCGCATTGCGCGGCGCGTGCCGTCCATCACCGTGCTGATATCCATCCCCGGCTGGCGCTTGTTTTTGACGAACTCGCGGAAACCCGCCTCAAAAATCCGTTCCATGCTGCCTGTCGGGTGGCGCGCGTCACTGGCACTTTGATAGAGCTTGTTCAGATCCGGACCTTTCCAGAACACATCCTCAAATTCATCACTCTGCTTCATCGCCAGCCGGATGGTGAACATCTTGCGGAAAATGAACCACCACGACATAAATGAAGTCAGCAACAGCAGCAGCATCACCAGTTGTACCGGCAAACTGGCACTGCCGATGAGGTGGAAAAGAGACATGTCTTGTGTAACTGATGCGTTCATAAGAGTTTTCCAAGTTTGTGACGCAGTGGCGCTGGCACGCTCACTGGCTTGAGAGTATCGACACCCACACACACCGCATTAACGCCAGCGCTGGCCAGTACGGTCTGACCACGCAACACTTGCTGGCAGAGTGTCAGGCGGCTTCTGCCCACTGCCGTTACTTGCACGCTCACATGCAACAAGTCGTCCAGCAATGCTGGCTTGAAATATTCAATGTTGAGTGAACGTATCATGAAAATTGCCTTGTGTACCTGCACCAGCGAGTGAATATCAAATCCCAGTTCCCGCAGCCATTCATACCGGGCACGCTCCATGAAATCGAGATAAGTCGAATGATAAACCACTCCGCCCGCATCTGTATCCTGATAATACACGCGTAGCGGGAGGGAAAAAGCGGCAGCCGGGACCAAGTATCCGGTGCTAATTTGAGTATCAAGTTCCGCACTCATCGATTGCTACAGCCTTCATTCCCCATCCCACAACTCTCCGCTCAACCCGTTCTTCGGTAATGCCATGCTGAAATGCTGGTAAGCAATGACCGTGGCCATGCGCCCGCGCGGGGTGCGTTTCATATAGCCTTGCTGGATCAGGTAGGGCTCCAGCACATCCTCGATGGTACCGCGCTCTTCGCTGATGGCGGCGGCGAGATTATCCACTCCCACCGGGCCGCCGCCGAATTTTTCCATCACCGCCAGCAGCAGCTTTCTGTCCATTACGTCCAGCCCGGCAATGTCCACATCCAGCATGATCAGCGCCGCATCTGCCACTGGTCGGGTGATATGCCCTTCGGCTTTGACTTCGGCAAAATCGCGCACCCGCCGCAGCAGGCGGTTGACGATACGCGGGGTGCCGCGCGATCGGCGCGCAATTTCTATCGCTCCGTCGGGAGAAATTTCCACGTTGAGCAATCCGGCTGAGCGCGTGACGATACGGGTCAGCTCTTCTACCGAATAAAACTCCAGCCGCGAAATGATGCCGAAGCGGTCGCGCAACGGGTTGGTCAGCATGCCGGCGCGGGTGGTGGCGCCCACCAGCGTGAACGGCGGCAAGTCGAGCTTGACCGAGCGTGCAGCGGGACCCTCACCGATCATGATATCAAGCTGGTAATCCTCCAGCGCCGGGTAGAGAATTTCTTCCACTACCGGCGAGAGCCGGTGGATTTC
Organism: Nitrosospira sp.; assembly: GCA_026399575.1. GTDB lineage: Bacteria > Pseudomonadota > Gammaproteobacteria > Burkholderiales > Nitrosomonadaceae > VFJL01. The sequence goes on from JAPLQS010000002.1 coordinate 12,781, forward strand.
GTCGATGAACAGCACGTCATTCGGTTCGAGATTGGTCAGCAGCGCCGCCAGATCGCCGGGGCGTTCCAGTACCGGACCGGAAGTGTGACGCAAATTCACGCCCATCTCTCTGGCAATGATATGGGCGAGCGTGGTTTTGCCTAATCCGGGTGGGCCAAACAACAGGACGTGGTCGAGCGCTTCCTTGCGCCGTCGCGCAGCTTCGATGAAGATCTGCAATTGTCCGCGAACTTTTTCCTGGCCAACATATTCGTCCAGAAACTTGGGGCGTAGCGCCCGCTCCAGATCTTCTTCCTGGGTAGACGCCGGCGCGGCGGCGATCAATCGGTCGGTCTCAATCATGCATATGGCGTAGACGCTACGCCCGCTTGACAGGCAAGCAGGTTTTCATAAAAGTGCGGGCAAGCTAGCTGCACTACTTTTCTTTTGACAGAAATTTCAACGCCTGCCGGATGCCGTCGGACACGGTAGCACCGGCAGGTAACTGCTTGACCGCCCAACCAGCTTCGCGGTCATTATAACCCAGCGACAACAGCGCATTGAGTATGTCGCTATCGCCTCTCGAAGAAAGCGCGACACCCGTTGCACCGATGGTACCGGCCAAACCGAGGTCGAGTTTGTCACGCAACTCCAGCAGCAAACGTTCGGCAGTTTTCTTGCCAATGCCGGGAGTCTTGATGAGCCGGCCACTGTCCTGGGCCGCCACTGCCTGCTGCAGGTCAGCCACGCTCAGGCCGGACAGTACAGCCAATGCAGTTCTTGCGCCCACCCCGGAAATTTTCACAAGCTGGCGGAAAGCCTGCCGCTCGACTTCGGTGCCAAAACCGAACAGCAGATGTGCATCTTCGCGCACCACCAGATGGGTGTGAAGTGTGACTTGCGCACCGATGGCAGGCAGCTGGTAAAACGTGCTCATGGGCACATCGATTTCATAACCGACGCCCTGCACATCCACCAGTACCAGTGGTGGATGCTTCTCCAGCAACAGTCCTGTTATCCTGCCGATCATACCAACCGCCCCCGTTTCATGCGATAGCCCGCAGTCGAAATTCCACCCAGCCCTTGCCCGCCATGCGCGTGGCAAATGGCGCAGGCAAGCGCATCCGCTGCGTCCGCACTGGGGCTGCCGGCAAGTTTCAGCAGACGCTTCACCATTTCCTGCACCTGTTCTTTTTTTGCGTGCCCGTTGCCGACCACTGCCTGCTTGACTTGCAATGCGGTGTATTCGGCGACGACAAGGTTGTTCAGCACCGCCGCGCAAATCGCTGCACCACGCGCCTGTCCGAGCATCAGTGTGGATTTGGGATTGACGTTGACGAACACTTGCTCGACTGCGACCTGATCGGGACGATGTTGGGCGATGACTTCATTGAGATGATCCATGATGGATTTCAGGCGTAGCGGCAGTTCGCCATCCGGTGTCTTGATACAGCCGCTGCTGATGTAAGCCAGGCTGCTGCCGGTTTTATCGATGACCCCGAAACCGGTGATGCGCAAGCCGGGGTCTATGCCAAGGATGCGGATTTTGTCACCTGCCGGAGATATGGAACCGCTGAACAAGTCCCGCGTGGGCGGGCAAGCTCCCTAACCATCAATCACTGCCGTCGTATAAACCTCTTGTACGTCGTCGATATTCTCCAGTGCATCCAGCAGCTTTTGCATTTTCAGCGCATCATCGCCGGTCAATACAATCTCATTTTCAGGTTTCATCGTCACTTCGGCAAGCTCTGCCTTGAAACCGGCTTTCTCCAGCATTGCCTTGACGGTGGCAAATTCATACGGCGCGGTGATCACTTCGATGCTGCCGTCGTCGTTGCTGAGCACATCCTCGGCACCCACCTCCAGCGCCGCCTCCATCAGCTTGTCCTCGTTGGTGCCGGGAGCAAAAAGCAGTTGTCCGCAATGTTTGAACAGGAACGCAACAGAGCCGTCGGTGCCGAGGTTGCCGCCGTACTTGGTGAAAGCGTGGCGCACATCGGCTACGGTACGCACACGATTGTCGGTCATGCAGTCGACCAGTACGGCCGCACCGGCAATGCCGTAGCCTTCATAGCGCACTTCCTCGTAGTTCACACCGTCCAGCTCACCACTGCCACGCTTGACTGCCCGCTCGACGTTATCCTTGGGCATGTTATGCTCGTAAGCCTTGTCGATGGCCAGACGCAAGCGCGGATTGCTGGCGGGATCACCGCCGCCGAGCCGCGCAGCCACAGTGATCTCCTTGATGAGCCGGGTGAAAATCTTGCCACGCTTGGCGTCCGTCGCGGCTTTCTTGTGCTTGCGCCCCGTGTTAAAGTAACGCAATGTTACCACCCCGCATCCTGCGGATAAAGCGGGATAAATATTGTGAACGCAACCAGTGATGTCGGCTTTATGCACAACTGGTGATCTTGGATATGCGTGAACGGCCACTGGCACTGAGCACGATTTTTCGCCCGTGGCCGGATGCTGCGGGTGCAGGAGGGCAAAGTGTGAAAGTGCCCGCCTGAAAAGCACCGCTGGCTAGTTTGGTCATGCCCTGCGGATCATACGAAACATAACTGCTGATGCTGGTGTTTCCGTTCAGAGCATAACCGTTTGGCAAAGCAGGCATTTTGCGTACTATCAATTCGCTGGCAGCCCGGCTCGCATCATTGTTCAGGTCAACGAACACAATCCAACCTTGCTCCCAGCCACCCGTACCCGCGCAGGTTTGTCCGTCATCCGCGCTCTTGCACAGTACCACCCGCTGGTTACGCTTGATGGCTTCCGAGCGGGCAAGAACCAGGGTGGCGAACATATCATTGGCATAGGCAGTCAGGCGGTTGCTGGCTATCACCCGGTCGAGGGCGGGCACACTGATCGCCAGCAAAATGGCCGACATGGACAGTGTCGCCATTAATTCAGTCAAGGCAAAACCACAACCGGACAAAACACACCTGTCACGATGTATGGTCATGGTTTTGATTGCAGCCTCTGTTGTGTGCGGTTTCTCTGCAATATAAAGACGGGATGTCGGTATCACGACATCCCGTCAGCAGCCAGAACAGGCCGCTATTCCTCCTCTTCTGAGGATTAGTTTTTTATAGGCCAGGAACCGGGAGGGTGCAACTCAATGAAGGTACGAGGGTTCGGTGCAATTGCAGGTAACGCGGTCGGCTCAGAAGATCAGATAAAAGAAATGATTATGGGCAACTGGCGATCTTGGATTCTCGCGGCCGGCCGCTGGCGCTGACCACGATCTCGCGCCCCTGGCCCGATGCTGCGGGTGCGGGAGGACAAAGCGTAACCGTTCCCGCCTGGGTTGCCCCGCCTTGCGCATCATAAGAAACAGAGCTGACGAAACCGTTGACACCGTCAAAAGCATAGCCGCTTTGCAAAGCGGCTACCTTGTACACTGTCGGCTCGCCAGCATCCCGGTTCGCGTTATTGTTCGGATCGGCAAATACAATCCAGCCCTGATTCCAGCTCCCCGCGCCTGCGCAGCTTTCCCCATCCGCACTCTTGCACAGCACCACCCGGCTGTTGCGTTTGATGGCTTCCGACCTTGCCAGCGTCAAGGTGGACAGCATGTCGCTGGAATAAGCGGACAGGCGGTTGCTAACCACAAACTGATTAAAGGCAGGCACGCCGACGGCCAGTAAAATCGCCAGCACGGACAGAGTTACCAACACCTCGATCAGTGTCATGCCCCGGTCCGGCAGAATACGCCTGTCATGATGCGCGGCCATGGTTTTATTCGCCATCACTGCTTCAGCATCCAGTAAACACGGGATTTGGCGCTGGCGGCTGTTGCCGCCACAATCGGCGCGGACCCTTCCAGTGGAGATGTCGGATTGGCGCCAATGACGAAAGGTACCGTCATGGTTGACCCCGGAGAGCTGGGATTATTCACGGTTACCATGCCCGCCACCGGCGAAGGCGGCAAGCCGCCGCCAGTGATCATGATGTAGCGTGGCGCGCCGACGGCTGCACTGCCATCAAGAAACCTAACGTTGTAAACACGAGCCGTGCCCAGGTTGGGGCCACAGATGTTAGGACTCGCTGCGGTCGGGGTATGCGTACTGAAAGTGAGCACCCCCAGCGCAACCACTGCAGATGTCACTACCTGCTCCTTGTCATGTGTTCCGGTACCAAATGCCAGATACCAGCCTTTTTTGGCATCCAGTTGCGCTTGAATGGGAGAGGTGGTGCCATCTGGATCGATTGCCAGCAGCGAGTTCATGCACGCCAAGGATTGCACGCAGGTGGCCATTTCAGACGACCACCAGTTTACATCGGTAGGCCGGTCCTTGATCATGAAAAATGCGTTGTCCACACTTGTGGTAACCGTGTTGCTGAGCAGCGGGTGCTCGCGGTCACCCGAACCAACCAGCACCGCATTGTAATCAGGCGTTACCACCACCTCCGGGGCAAACAGGAATTTACGATTGGCGACTCCCCCGGGGCAAGTGGGGCTATCGCATCCCAGCGCAGCGATCTTGGTGATGGTCCAGCTTGCCGGCACAGCCGCGCCTATCGTGATGCGATAAATGTTGCCGCCCGTGTCCGCTACGTAGGCGTATTGCGCGAAACCGGAATTGTCACGCACGATGGTAACGTCTGCCGCCACACTGCGGTCGGTGTTCAGAGTGGCCAGCAAGGTGCCGTCATTTGCATCCAGCACGTACACCTTGTTGCCCTTGGGGGCGGTGCAGGTATTGGGTTCAGCGTCTTCGCAGGCATCGTAACCACCGCCCATGATCAGCAGCGGCGCATTGCCTGCAGCATATCCTGCCGCTTTCATCACCTTGGGGGCTGACCAGGTTTGGCCGATGCCGGCAAAGTCTATCGAACTGCAGCCGGTATCATTGGTCAGGTTGGGGCAGCCTTTGCGCCATTTCAGGCTGGGGCTGGCCGGGGTGCTTACATCGAATGCATACAGCATGCGCCCGCCGCGCCGCTGCGTGGCGTAAATCCACACGGTGCTGATGACGCTATTCTGATATGCAACCACCGAGCCATCAAAAAAATAGGGCTTGGGTTGCGCTGCCGGGGTGGTCGCGGGCAAACCAGGGTAGCTCACCAGCGGACTGTTGTCATAAATCCGCTTCAACTTGCTGTAGTGTTCCGGCGCAATGAACGACCACAATTCGCTGCCGGCCGGATAGATGCCGATGCTGGCAGTCTGGTTGCCGTTGATCGCATGCAGCATGCCGTCATTGGCGCCATAAAACACCGCCACACCAGTAGAGCCGCCGTAATCCACCGCTACCGGACGCGAGTGCACCACATCGCCATGCGCCGAAGGCCGCATTTCCGTGATACTGGCATTGCCGTTCTCGTTTTTGGTATCCGTCCCGCGCACCCAGTCGATGATATCGGTACGCTCCGTGCTGTTTGCCACGCCGAGCGAAGCCTGGGTGATCGCAACATTGGTATTGTTGAAATCGGTCAAGCCCGCGCAGCTGGCGAAATCGCAGGTTTTCACTGTCCGCCCTCCCGGCGCCAGTGCCCGCAGCATGTAAGCCGCCCCACCTTTTTCCACGACATCACCATCCGGGTAGTTGGATACATCCGAGTTGGCGATGGCCGTGCACGACCCTTGCGGGTTGAACGCCCAGTAATTATCCACCACGGTAGGCGTCCAGAAACTGCGGGCGCACTGGGTGAGAAAGCCGGTGTTGTTGTTGATCGCAAGATTGCCGTCCGCATCCACCAGATTCAGTACTATCCTGCCACCCGACAGGCTGGCCTTGAACTGATACTGTTTCAGGTTGCCGTTCCAGCGCGGCGCGGCATTGGAGTCAGGGCGGAAAATGCCGATGAACACCTGATTGAGGTAAGTCCCTTGCGTGTTGACACTTACCGGCAGGCTGGCAGAAACGAATGCACTGTTGACCGCCTGGACTTCGCCAAAAATCTGATTGAGGGCATCGCTGATCTGCGACCCGCCGTTAACTGAGGAATCAACCTTGAAGTATTTTCCCTTGCCGGCACTCGCCATGCTTTTGAGCAGTGAGGTAAACCCCGGTCCTTGGCCGGTAGCAACAGGATCCACATCCAGCGTATACGTTACCACCTTGGTCGATGCCGTGGTCGCCATGAAACGTGCCCATTCATCGGCGGCATTGCCCTGGGATCCGCTGGGTGACAGGGTGATTTGTGCAGTGCTGCCGCCAGCGGCTGCCAGTTTGCTATTGGCGGTGGAGGTGTCGGAACTGTTGTCCTGTACCGCGCCGTTACTGATGTAGATGATGAAATTCTTCTGACAACCGGAGTCCACCGGATTCTGATAGATATGACTCCCCGCAGAAGCGAAGGCGTTGCCGGTCAGGGCATAAATAGCGTTGGATGACGGGTAGCCCGTCACCGAGTTGCCGACATGGTCCCGCTTGGCCTTGTTGTGACCCGCATAGCCATGCGCTCCGGAAAAATAATAATAGGCTTCCGCCATCGTCAGCCCCAGCTTGCCGCTATTCGACTTGTCATTGGTTACATTCAGGCTGTTGACCAGGCTCTGATACAGCGGCTTGTTGGTGGCATTCATCAAACGCAGCGCGGCGCGCACATAAGCACCATCCGGGTTGCTGTTGCCGGCACCGGTCTCGCTGAACATCATTAGGCCGACCTTGAACCGATCTTGCGCCAGCCCGCTCAATACCGATACCAATGCGGCCTTTTCGTTAGTGAATGCGGTACTCCAGTTGGCCGTGTTATCCATGATGATCAGCACATTGGGGGCATCCGCCGCAGTCGGTGGCGCAGCCCCGACAAACAGGTCGATGTCTTCCGCCAGCACGGCAGTGCTGACGCAGATCAGAACGGCAGCCAGCAGATTCTTTTTCCAGAGGGATGACATTTTTATCTCCTGTGCCTTACGGGTTTGGACATGTGGATGCGTTGTACTGGCTTTGCGTAAGGCGCTGGTTGATGCCCTGCTTGACCACCGCCGCAGCACCTGTTGCCTGGCTGGTAACGGTGGCGGTGATCTCCCACAAGGTCAGATAATTACTCATGTTGGAAATATTTGAATTCACTCCGCTGAGGGCCGCGGTATCGACCGGGGCGGGCGGGGCCTGGATGCAGACAGGCGCCGCCACATTGACCACGTAATCGATGGTGTTGTCCTGGTCGATATCGACATTGATGGTATCCGCAGCATTGATAGTGCTGAAAGAGCCGCTGATGGTCTGCTCAATCGCCATGTTTGCCGCTGCGATGGCTTCGTTGCGGAACTGCATGTTGCCCACCGCCTTGAGGTTGCCGCCGCTGAGCGTGAAAGCCGAAATGACCAGCAGGGTGACCATAACCAGCATGATCAACCCCACTATCAGGGTGGCTCCACGCTGGCCGGCGGCAAAATGCGGGTGTTTCATGGCGCCACCCCCGCTTTGTCCCTGCGGCTGGAGGGATTGATCAGGCGTACGTAGCTGGAATAGGCGTGGCGCTTGAAGCCGTCGTTAAAAGGCCCCAGCACAGTTGGACCGAGCGCATAGGTCTTGCTGTCGGTATAGCCCGATGACACCTCCAGGTTGCGTGCCAGCACATGAACCTGGACCGCCATGACGTTGGCCCAGTCAGTGGCGGTGCAGGCCACACAATTTTCAAACACGTCCGCGCTGCCGTCGTTGTCGGTATCCCGGCCATACTCCAGCTTGAGGCTCTGCACCCCATCTATCAATGCCTGCGCACTTTGCATTGCTACGCTGCCACCGGAAAGATCCAGATCGGCGCGCACCAGAGTGGGGATGCCATCACCCGCAGTATTGGCATAATTGCGCACGTAAAAAATGGAAGTGATGAGCTTGCGTTTGTCGGCGGGCGTTGTACAGTTCTTCTGGTACAGCGTTGCCCCTGGCGTGCCCAGAACCGGATTGCTGGCGGCGCTGGCAACATAGTTGACGTGACCGGTATTCGCACAACCCTGGGTTTGCAGATAAAGCTTGTTCGCGTTATAGGCTTCGCAACTTGTTTCACCCGCCACACAGGTGGCGGCATGGCGCACTACCAGAGCATCGGAATCCGGCTGGGGGTTGGTGACGCATGCCGGCAGACTGCCCGCTGCATACCCCTGCACCGGTATCGCATACATGTTGGCGATGTAAGCGGCATCCCAACCGGCAAATGCGGCACAGGGATCCGGGATGGCGGTGGGTGGGGTGACGGATGGCAGCGGCGGTGCATACGTATTCCAGAAACCGGCATGCCATAGCTCCTGTTGCAACACCTGGATGGTAAAGCGGCCATTTTCAATTTGCCGGTTCATTTTTGCCAGTTCCGCGTTGTTCCGCGATAGGTTCAGATAAAGCGTCAGCACCGCCGTCATGATCAGCAGCCCCAGCGTAATGGCAACCATCAGCTCTATCATGGAAAAACCGGCTTGACGGCGGCGTGCGTCATAGCCGGATCGCATGACACTTGTCATCAGACCATGCCGATTCATGGCGTCCCCAGATTGGCAACGCGCACGATGGTACTCATGGCACGCCGGCATAGCTCGTTAATGCAGCTCGATCCGGCAGCACCGTTATAAAGCCCCGCACCACAGGCTGAGGCGGGTGCTGATATCGGCGTCAAGCCTTGCCACACCACGGTAATTTGATATTGATCCGCTCCCAGGTTCTCGATACAGCCACGCGCGCCTATCATGGCTCCCACGTTATTCGTTCCCGACTGCTCGGCCGCTCCTTTCAGTGCGTTGCTCCATTGGCATGTGTCAAAACCCTGGCCGCTGCCGACACAAGTGGCAGGCTGGGCGTCTCCGGTTCCCAGCGGACTGGCGGAGCCGGTTGCATAGCTCACGGCGTTCTTGCGATTGCCACCCATCCGGTTTGCCATGTCTTCCAGCAGCAGCGATGCCTGTGTTCGCTGATATGCTTCGACTTCGGAGGATTGCAGGCGCATTTGCAGGCCTGCAAGGCCGAGAAGACCGACCGCCAGAATAACGATGGTTACCAGAATTTCTATCAGGGACACTCCCCGCATAGAATGTGAATCAAGTGATGTAGCGTTCGTGCCGCACATCACCACTTTGCTGCCGGAGTTTTGACCCCTTCGTTGTTAAGGGTCAGGACGCCGTCATCCGTTTGCACTCCACTCGGCGTGAACGTGATGGTGTAGGAAGGTACGGCACCGGCCCCCAGAGTGATGGCATAGCTGTAGCGGGCGCTGATATCAGCCGGCAGGCTGTAGCCGCTGGCTTCCAGATCTGTCTTGCTGACATAGCTGCGGTTGGCCAGCAGGAACTGCTGCTGGCGATTGGCAATATCCACCATCTGCGCCTGTGCCGCCACGCGGTTTGCCTTGACGACATGTTGCGTATACGACGGATAAACGATGGCAGCCAGGATACCGACGATCACCACCACGATCATCAGTTCGACTAAAGTAAAGCCGCGTTGTTTGGTTTGTTCCATTATGCTTCCTTTTTTCACGTTTGGAATATAAGCGATACACTTGGCAAACTGCCAGATTCACCCGATAAACGGCGGATTTAATGGAATGAACGGCGGAAAAGAAATGAGTCAGGATTTTATTGTAGTCGGTGCAGGCATCATCGGCCTGGCCACGGCGGAGCGATTGCTGGCACAAGGCGCGACGGTAACCATACTCGAACGCGGCGCGGTCGGACAGGAATCATCCTGGGCGGGTGGAGGCATTCTGTCGCCGTTGTGCCCGTGGGATTATCCGGATGAAGTGACGCGCCTGACCAGCTACAGCGCAGCCTTATTCGCCGCCTGGGCAGACAGCTTGCACGCAGCGAGCGGGATTGATCCGGAATATGAGGCGAGCGGAATGCTGGTGCTGCCGCCGTTCGATGCGTGCGCGGCACAGCAATGGTGCGTGGCGCATGGAGTCAAGGTGGAAAGAGCCTCCCGTGCCGCCACGCTTGCCATTCCCATAGTGGAAAAAGAAGCTGGCGAAGAAGGTAACGCGCTGCTGCTGCCGGAAGTGGCGCAGGTGCGCAATCCACGCCTGCTACGCGCCTTGCGCAAGCGGGTGGAAGCGCTCGGCGGGCGCATTATCGAGCACTGCACCGTGCACGACATCGTCGTCGGGGGCGGTCAGGTACAAGCACTCGCCACCGCGTGCGGTACATTCAGCGCGCAGGGATACATCGTCACTGCTGGGGCGTGGAGCAAGCAAGTACTGGGGCGACACGCCTTCAACCTGGATATCAAACCCGCGCGTGGACAGATGCTGTTGTTCCGATTTGCTGCAGCGCCGCTGCGCTTCATCCTGTTGCAGGGCGACTTGTACTTGATTTCCCGCCGCGATGGGCACCTGCTGGTTGGCAGCACGCTGGAAGATGTGGGTTTTGACAAACAGACTACTATGGCAGCGCGCGACGACTTGTTCGAACGTGCACAAAGGCTGTTGCCAGCATTGGCTGGCATGCCGCTGGTACAACACTGGGCTGGGCTGCGTCCCGCGTCACCGCGCAATATCCCAGCCATCGGACGGCACCCGCAGCTGGACAACCTTTACATCAACAGCGGGCATTTCCGTTATGGCGTAACCATGGCACCAGGCAGCGCCGCAATCCTGTCAAACGAGCTGACCGGTACGCCGCAACCGTTCGATGTTACGCCTTATCGCGCAGGGTGGGGAATTTAGGAAGCGACTACTTGCTTGCCGCCCCGATCAGCTTTTGGGCAGTGGAAATACCACCGCTTCAACCACGCCGCTGAGCTCTTCCACCAACACGCCTCCTTCCTGCTCCGCACCGATTTGTTTCAGGCGTGAGATGACCTCCTGCACCAGCACTTCCGGCGCAGAAGCCCCGGCGGTGATGCCGATGCGGGTCTTCCCTTCCAGCCATTTTTCCTGCAATTGCTCGGCACGGTCTATCATGTATGCATCTACACCGGCATTACGCGCCACTTCACACAGGCGGTTGGAATTGGAACTGTTGGGCGAGCCCACTACAATCACCAGATCACATTGCTTTACCATCATCTTGACCGCATCCTGGCGGTTTTGCGTGGCATAACAAATATCGTCTTTTTTGGGTCCGGTTATTTTTGGAAAGCGTTTCTTCAAGGCCTTGATCACGCGCGTGGCGTCATCCACCGACAGCGTGGTCTGAGTGACATAAGCCAGGTGGTTCGGATCGTTGACTTGCAGGTTGGCAACATCGTCTTCCGTTTCAACCAGGTACATGCTCGGACCGCCTCCCTCAGCCTGTCCCATGGTGCCTTCCACTTCCGGATGGCCTTGATGACCGATCATGATGACTTCTCTGCCTTGTGCGCGCATCTTCGCCACTTCAATATGAACCTTGGTAACCAGCGGGCAGGTGGCATCAAACACCTTGAATTTGCGCGCGTCAGCTTCGCGTCGCACCTCATGCGAAACGCCGTGAGCACTGAAAATCAGGATGCTGCCACTCGGTACCTCGTCGAGATTCTCGACAAATACTGCGCCCTTCTTCTCCAGATTTTCCACCACGAAACGGTTATGCACCACCTCGTGACGGACGTAAATCGGTGCACCATGCATCGTCAGCGCCCGCTCGACAATCTCGATGGCGCGATCCACCCCGGCACAGAAGCCTCTGGGATTTGCGAGCAATACTTTAATCATTGATCATCCTCCATAAAAATCAGCTTTCATTCCGCGAATATTCTAAAGCATTCGCGCACACGTCAAGTAAGTTTTCCCTGCATTTCCCCCTCAAGACACATCAATCCTGTTCGCTGCAAGACCAGCGTATCCGGATTATTGCTCCGAGCGAACCCGCTCCAGTTGCTCACACACCGCTTTCACTGCCTGCAACATGCGTGGAGTTTGTCGGTGCAGCAGATCAGGATGAACAAAAAACAGATGCTTGTTCCTCACCGCGCGTATCTGCGGAAACTGCTGCTGCCACAACTTCCCCACCCCGGATTCAGGCAGCACGCCGCTGATAATGGCTTGGGGATCAGCCTGCAACAAGCTTTCTGCCGATATCACCGGCGCCAGGATGGCCGCAGATGCGAATATGTTGGCACCACCGCAAAGGTTGATCATGTCGCTGATGATATGACTGCCATTCACTGTCATCAGCGGTTGCTGCCAAATCAGCAGAAACACGCTGACTCGCTGACGCCCCGCATAGTTGCGCTTGAGCCGTTGCAGTTCGGTTTCGTAAGTACGCGCCACCGCTTCCGCTTGAGTCGATGTTGCTGCCAGTTGACCGGTCAGCCGCAACAGCCTCGGGATGTCCTCCAGCCGGGTCGTTTCCGTGACAAAAACCGGCAAACCCAGTTTTTCGAGCCTGTCGATATCCGCAGCGTTGCCGCTGCGCCACCCGATCACCAGATCAGGCTTGAGCATGGCTATCCTCTCCAGATCAAGCCCGGCTGCGTCCCCAATTTCCGGAACAGATCTGGCGGCTGCTGGATAATCGCTCCGGCTGCTGACACCTACAAGCCTGTCGCCAGCACCGGCGGCATACACCAGTTCGGTGATGCTGGGAGAGAGCGAGATGATGCGTCGGGCTGAGCGCTCCAGATGGATGCTGCGACCGCGATCATCGGTCAGGTTGAGCGGGATGTCTGCGGCGGTGGCGATGCCGATGGAGGCACACGAAAGCAGCGGCAACACCAGCAGCGCCAGAACACCATGCCTTATTGCGGACGTTCCTCTGATCCTGGAAAAGCGGTTACGGGAAAACCTGAAAATGACATTTGTCACTAACAATACAGGGCGCATCTAAAAATTCAAAGTTCTAAACAAGACGCGGCGGGAACAAAAAATGTGGGCGCAGCATATGGTCGATATGTAAGAAAACATTTTTTGTGAGCAACAAAGTATTGTGACGAAATCTGGATTTTTAGAGATGCCCTATGGATTATATTTCCTGATCCTGCCGATAGCGTCCGGCCAGCGCCGCGCGTTGCAGGTAGGCTTCGCGCGCAATGCGGACATCTTCCAGGAATTGCGGCAACTCTCGGATCAGCAGTGCCTGCGGCCCGTCCACCAGCGCCTTGCCCGGCACCGGATGAAAATCCACCAGCACCATGTTGGCGCCTGCAATGATGCCTTGCGCAGTGACATGCATGATGTCGAGGATGCCGTCTGGCGAGCAGGTGCGCGCACCAACCGAATGCGACGGATCGATGCATACCGGCATGCGGGTCAGGCGCTTGACCACCGGCACATGGGCGAAATCGACAAAGTTGCGGTGCGGATCGGCCATGTTGGTCTTCATCCCGCGCAGACCGAACACCACCTTGCGGTTACCTTCGGAAGCCAGATATTCGGCCGCGTTGAGCGATTCATCCAGGGTGATGCCGAAACCGCGTTTGATCAGTACCGGAAAATCCTGCTGACGGCCGACGATTTTCAGCAACTCGAAATTCTGTGTGTTGCGCGTACCGATCTGCAGCATCACCCCAGTAGGACTGCCGGTCTGGTTGAGCGCCTCGCGGATTTCATCAACGTGGGATTCGTGGGTAATTTCCATGGAAATGACCTTGATGCCGTATTCCCCGGCCAGATCAAACACGTAAGGCAGGCAGGTCTTGCCGTGGCCCTGAAACGCATAGGGGCTGGTGCGCGGCTTGTAGGCGCCCATGCGAGTGCAGACCTGGCCGTGGTCGCGCAATGCTTTCATCATCATCTCGACATGCTCCGGCGTATCCACCGCGCATAATCCGGCGAATACGTGGAGCGTATCCTGGCCGAAGCGCACACCGTTATAATCGAAATGCGTGGGACGGTCGTCACCCTTGTGCCGCCCGAGAACGCGGTACTCCTCCGAAACCCGCACCACCCGCTCGACACACGGCAAATTCTGCATATCCTCGAGCGGTAGCGCCATGGTGTTGCCGATCAGGTATATCTCGGTCAGCGTCTGCTCGATCCCGACTTCGGTATGCACGCGAGTGGAGATGCCCGGCATGTTGGCAAGTTGCGCCAGCAATTGCTGGTATTCAGCGCTGTCAGGACGAGCATCCGGGGTCAGGATCAGTATCATGGAATGGTGCCAAGTAGGGGTAAAGGCCGCGCTGGCGCGGGATTTGTTCAGCGGTTCCTATAGCCCGAATTCTAACTGAAATGACCCCTGCCTGCCACGTCATCGAATCTGGCGCTTATCATGTTGCGCGGGCTATACTTCAACCAAATGACCGTGCCTGACCAGAAACCCAAAACTGCCACAAACTTGCCGCCCGCAATTTTCCTGATGGGGCCGACTGCCAGCGGAAAAAGTGGCGTCGCGCTGGAGATCGCCCGCCACCTGCCAGTGGAAATCATCAGCGTGGATTCGGCCCAGGTGTACCGGCATATGAATATCGGCACCGCCAAACCTGGGGCAGAAACCTTGGCCGCAGTACCGCATCATCTGATCGACCTGATTGATCCGCACGAACGCTACTCCGCTGCGCAGTTTCGCGATGATGCGCTGACTGCGATGCGCGAGATCACCGAACGCGGCAATATCCCTCTGCTGGTTGGCGGCACCATGCTTTATTTCCGCGCATTGCTGGAAGGACTGTCGGAACTTCCCGCTGCCGACAGCAGCGTGCGCATGGTGATCGACAGCATGGCCGCAGAGCGCGGCTGGCCTGCGCTGCATCAGCAATTGCCACGAGGATTAAAGCCACCGACAGCCAGCGCATCCAGCGTGCGCTGGAAGTGTATTACCTGACCGATAAACCGATGTCGGAGATTCTGAAAAAACCCAAATATGTTTATCTGCCGTATCAGGTGACACACATCGCCCTGATCCCCAGCGAGCGTGAAACACTGCACCAGCGCATCACGCAGCGCTTCGATGAAATGCTCGAGCTGGGATTGATTGGCGAAGTCCGCACCATCCGTGATAAATTTGGCCTTGATGCCGACAGCCCCGCAATGCGCTGTGTCGGTTACCGGCAGGTGGGAATGTATCTGAACAAAGAAGTCAGCCTGGACGAAATGCGCGCAATGGGGCTGGCCGCCACGCGCCAACTGGCAAAGCGGCAGCTTACCTGGCTGCGCCCGATGCAGGGACTGCAGGAATTTGATTGCCTGGCGCAAGACCTGGCGCAACAGGTACTGGAATATCTGCGGGCAGGCGGTTTGCAAGCTGAGGCGGCTTGATGATCGCAATGATTCACCGTACCGTATCTCAGTCAGTTTGGGGTTCTGTCCTTTTAACTCAATTAAGGGAGGCAGCATGAAAATCCGCTACAAATCACTTGCTCTGGCCGTGGCGCTGAGCAGCGTCCTGTCCATCAGCGCTTGCCAGAAGTTCGGGGAGGGGACGCATGAAACCTGGGTGGAGCCACCGAAAAAAGCCGTGGTGGATGACACTACCCTTACCGCCACAATAAAATCCTCGCTGCTGACCGACCCGGAACTCCGGGGACTGGATTTGCGCGTCGAGGTGCACAGCGGCGAAATCATGCTGAGCGGTCTGGCAAGCAACCAGAGCCAGATAGACCGCGCCAACACGCTCGCCTGGCTGGCGGAAGGCGTCAAGAAAGTAGACAACAGGATGAGCACAAAGTAAGTGGGGAGCGGGAGCGTAGCGGGGGCAATCAAATATTTAGCAACAGGTCGAGTACTTTCGCGAACTTCAGAGGAGGCAATGGCGCAGTGCTGCTTTTCACGATTATTTAATGCTGTGCAAAAATACTAGTTGCCCGAAAGCTAGGCTACAATTTGCTTTTGGCGCGATCCACGATGCTAAGTTAGGAAGCAGATGTCGGGGTTATGGCGCAAAACTGTTTCCCTATAACAAAGTTGGGGTGCTCATTCAACATCAGGTAGGGGAGGGCTTGTGGATATGAACACCAGCAGCTTAATTGCCGCACTGGTTGAAGCACGAGATGACGTGCTTGTCTCACATGCGGCATTGTTTGACACCAATCTTGATATTGTTCCAATACCCTATTTTGGAAAGATCGAAACCGCCCGGGTAATCACAGTTGGGCTAAACCCGTCTGATGGAGAGCTCAAGCGCGGTCGATGGCCGGCAGCACCCACTCCCCAGGAAATCAGCTTTAGGCTGACGTCCTACTTCGAGAATCCGCAAGTGATGCCGCATACATGGTTCTCTACATGGGAACATTCGCTTGCCCTCATTGGTGCTTCCTACTATGACGGCACTGCTGCGCACTTGGATCTATCTCCTTGGGCAGCGCGCCCGCTGAAGTCGATAGACGACCCCAATCCATTCCTTAACCTTGTTGACGAGTTCTTGCCCTACTTCGGTCAGTTCCTCGAGAGTGCTTCGATGGTTAAGCTGGTCCTGATGGCTGGAACTGTGACCAAGAAGTACTACATGCCCAAGTTTCTGCGACGGAGCCGACATCGCCTCGGCTTTGGGTTCATAGGTGATGAACGGGGGTCCGGCGATGGATTCGTCACAAATCACTCATTCGAACTCGCCCAACGAATAGTTCCAGGCTTCTTTTGCAGCGTGTCACCAAGTTCGCGAACAAATCGGCAACTGTTGCCAGACCGAATACGTGAACATGCCGACCACCTGCGGAAGCTATTGGTATCCTCGACGCACCCCCAACCGAAAGGAATGCCATAAGACTTGCGCTGTGCTTGCTTCTGTTTTCAATACCGGTATCCGGCATGGCCGAGGTTTTCCGGCGCGGCGCGCCCAAAGGGGTCGCTCACCAAAAATCTGGACTGCTATGATCGCAATTCTATAGCGAATGTGGGGGGAACGTTTGCTATGCAGGGTTTGAATATCCAAGTTAGATCGAAACTTGGCGTTCGAACACTACCGATCATATCCAGTCCTAGCTGGCACAAGTTTAGAGTAATATGACGTAGTCACACCCACTCGTGCAGGAGAATTCATCTCTATCATGACTTTCCTTTCCCTGCCTCTGCTGCTGGCTGCCGTTATCGGCACCATTTTGTTTGTTCCGCCGCTACGGCGCGCGCTCATTTCCAATCGAGTGCTGAAAATTTTCCGCAAGATCCTGCCGCAGGTTTCGCAAACCGAGCAGGAAGCGCTGGATGCGGGAACCGTGTGGTGGGACGGCGACCTGTTCAGCGGCAAGCCGGACTGGAACAAGCTGCTGGCCTACCCCAAGCCGCAACTGAGCGCCGAGGAACAAGCCTTTCTCGCCGGTCCAACAGAACGGTTGTGCGCGATGCTGGATGAATGGCACATCACGCGCGAACTGCACGATCTGCCGCCCGAAGTCTGGCAGTTCATCAAGGACAACGGCTTTTTCGGCATGATCATCCCGCAGCAATACGGCGGCCACGGTTTCTCGGCACTGGCGCATTCTGCAGTGGTGATGAAAATCGGCTCGCGC
>JAPLQS010000068.1 GCA_026399575.1 Nitrosospira sp.
TGGTAATCACCCCCTGTTTACTCCTGCTTAGAAATTAAGCAGGATACGTGGATTACCTGGTCAAAATTCAACCGGCACAAACAACCTTATCTGATCATTTTTAGACCGGCGTCAACAATCCACCGATCACCGAGGCCGAAGCGGAAGTCTTTCTGGCGCGCGACCTGATCACGGCATTGAACGCCACGCTTCGCTACTGCCCGATACTGACAACCGAGCCAGAAGGACGGCTCGCGGCCATCGTCGATTTCACTTTTAATCTCGGCGCGGGCCGCCTGCAGACATCAACGCTACGGCGGCGGGTCAACCAGCAGGATTGGGCAATCGCTGCGCAGGAACTGCGCCGATGGGTTTATGGCGGCGGGGTTGTGCTGCCGGGGTTGGTGATTAGGCGGGAGGCGGAGGTGGCGTTGGTTTTGTGATGGCCTCCGCCCCTACACTTTTACCTGCTGCTGCCTGCGAAAAACTAGCCGAGGATGCGGCGCTGACGACGCTGATGGTGGTGGAGTTTCAGCGGTGGTATCGGGAGCGGCGCGAAATGTACGGAAATGCGCGCTGACGACTTACACCCCTTATTTCCTTCATTTCAGATTAACGCTTTTCGCGGATACGGTTCAACAGCCACCGGACTTACTTGCGCGAGGACTGCAGGAAAACAGCGTTTCTATGGAAGTCGAGAAAAGTTTTTTGCCCTTCAGAAAATCCACCAACATTCTGCCCGTTCATAATCTCAATACCCATTCGCTGAAGTGATGGACGATGCGCAACAGGTGAAATGATTAGATTGCCGTTGTTTTCGAATCCGATAAACCCGCGATCAAATAGGTGATCAATGCTCGGCGTCAGCAGCAGGCCATTCTCTCCGTTGAGCCGCTCCTCGTTCGTCGAGTCCCGCCACGGCTTGCAATGACTGGCAATCAAGTGAACAGGATTCTCGACACCTGTTACTCGGCACTTTGTTTCTATTTTACTAACCCGTTCCTTGAAAAGTCCTTGTCCAACCCGTGCACGAATAATGGATTGTCGCTCAGTTTCACGAACGGTCGGATCGATCTCAATATCTTTTTCAAGCTTACGTTCCCAGTATTCAAGGTCATCAGCGGGTACAGGTTTCACGCTTTGCGCCGCCAGCAGAAGTGGCGCGACCTCGCGACCAATCAGCCCTAGCAGAACCTCTGAAAACTGAGTCGGAACCTCCGCAAGATATACCGATTGGAGTCCATTCCCATTTGGCTGTAGCGGCGAGTATTTCTCAGGGAGGTAAGGGCCTAGAACCGTCATATGTTCTTTGGGCCGAATCGTATTAGCAAGTTCAGTGAAGCTAACTTTGACCTTCCATCCAATATTTTCCCAGTTCTGCCCGGCAGTCCCGAATTCAAGCGGTTTTGGATTTTCCCAACAATAAGACTGAGCAATACCAAGCGCTAATATTTTCGTATCCTTAAATGAAAATATTAAATCTCCTGGTGCAACCTCACGCATCGACTCATAGAACGGGTTGCGTGCGCCATTTGCATTTCGTTTGGGCGACCAGAGATATCCGCCCTGTATTTCATGGCGGTAAGTCTGATTTTGATTGACCCACCAGTAGCGCATTTGACGTTTTCTTGTTGAGCCTAAAAGCTACCTGGCCCAGGTTGGTGTTCCTGATAAAACCGCTGAGTAGTTATTACCAGTCTCCAGAAAAGTATGCTCTCTGGGGGCCAGAACTGCGCTTTGCTGCGCTTGAGAAATGCAGCATAAGACTCCGGTGACTCGCTGCGCTCGTCGTCAAGGTTTGCGGCTACACGTAACGCCTGCCACTCTTCTTTATTCCAGCGCATTTCATTAATTGCGGTGATCACTGTCCCAGCTGCCATCCCTGGGTCTGTGCGATAGGTATGGGGCCATGGCGACTTTCTCATTTCAGCGTCTCATAGTTAGTTTTGGCAACGATCGGTCAGTCTAACCGTACCCGGTGCCGCGACAAACTCTCACTTTTTATGCCGCCACTCCCAGGGCGCAACAGGGGACACGTCTTGCCACAACCCCGCACGCGCCGCCCGCGCCGCCACCTCTGCCTCAGCATACGTTCCACGGTCATCCGGCGCCTGATCCCGCGCATATTGCTTGTAATGCCACGCCATGCCTCGGCGCACCTGCTCCAAGCAAACATCCCGATGATCGACTGAAATCTTGCCGATAATCCGGCCGTAGCGATCCCGTTTGTCCCAGGTCACCGCCACCTCGCGGCCGAAAATCTGATCGGAGAGGCTGGTTTTCGAGGCCTGACCGAAGGCCTGGGCCTTCTCTGGCGCGTCGATTCCGGCCATCCGCACCTTGTGCTGGTGCCGCTCGGCATCCAAAACCGTCACCGTGTCGCCGTCAGAAACTCCGACGACCTTGCCACGCAGTTCGACCGCGTGGACGCAGGTGGCAAGGCACAGCACAAGGAAAAGGAGGGATTTCATGGTTGAAGCATAAGGCTATGGAGGATCGCAGGGTGAGCTAGTCTGGTCTGGCGCAGCGATTAGGGCAGAGTATTGTTCTTGTTGGTTCCCACGGCGGAAGAACTGCAACTTTTTTGAGCGGCTGCCTTTAGTGCCTTTTTCTGTCGATCAAATTAACGCTAAAGTATCAAAGTGCTTGTACATGGGCGTGATTACTATATCTATTGCAGACCACGCGGTGTAACCTCATTGTTGCCATCCCGCCATTTCTGCTGATCGATCTAGGAGAAATAATCATGAAAAATGCGCTATTGATCTTGACCAGTTTGATCATATTCGGACTAGCTCCAGTTTCTCATGGACAAAATTACTTGGGAAATATCACAGCTAATCCCTATCTTCCACCAGCGCCTCCACAACCTAACACTACTTTTAATAACCCTTACGGTACAAGCGCGAACAGCCCAAGAATCTACGATAGCCAAGGGCAGTACCGAGGGAATCTGAATGCCAATCCGTATGACCCAAACAGTGTTGCAAATCCTTACGGGCAATATGGAAGCCAGTATTCTCCAAACAGCATTAACAACCCGTATGGTGCTGGCAGTCAGTATAGGCAAGACAGTCCCACTAATCCGTATGGCACGGGTATGCGAGTCTATCGCCCCTGATTTGATTGTCATCCGAATTTAGGAGCCGCCCTTGCGACAGCTTTTTCGCTTGAAGTGATTGAAGTGGTATTTACCAGAATTCTCGTATTGTAGAAAACAGAAAACTACTGAAAATGCAGTAGTTTTGTAATGCGGGGGTTCTCCTCCGGATCTTTATGTGTAAATTAAGCGGCCTGTCATCTTGCCGCGCATAGCCGTCTCAACATTTCGATTCCAATTCTGAACCCCAAGCGCTCGATTCACTGAATCTGCAATCCTTAGCCGGTTTGTGATGTGGTACTTTCTGCCCCGCCAGTCACCGCCGCCAGCAATGAACACGAAAATCCGAGGACTCTGATGGGTGCTTTGATCTTCTATATCGCGATCTACTTCCTCGGTTACTATGCCGCGTACCTGCTCAATCTGCTAAGCGGCCGGACCCTGATCCGCAACCGCCGCATCGCCGGGCTAGGTGCCGTATTCATGGTCAGCATGCTGCACGGCTACAAGATAATCAGCAGTTCCCCACCTGATGGCCACGATGAGGGGATGACTTATGCGCTTGGCTTGTACGTCATCCTGCCGGTCGCGATCATTGTGAGCGCCGTCATGTTTCTCACCTGGCAGGAACGGGATGATCACGACAGATCGTAGCTATATCAATCCCCTGCCTCTGCCAGTCAAGCCAGAACATCCCCAAAATCAAATATGCAGCGCCCGTTTATCCACGCCCAGCGCTGCCTCGTGCAGCACTTCCGACAATGAAGGGTGAGCGTGAACGATACGGGCGATATCTTCGCTGCTGGCAGAAAATTCCATCGCTACTACTGCTTCGGCAATCATCTCTGAAACATAGGGGCCGATCATGTGAACACCAAGGATGCGATCAGTGGTGGCATCTGCCAGCACCTTGACGAAACCACCGGTCTCACCCAGCGCACGCGCGCGCCCGTTGGCCATGAACGGAAACTGCCCCGCTTTATATTCAATTCCCGCCGCTTTCAGTTCCTGCTCGGTCTTGCCCACCCAGGCGATTTCCGGCGAGGTCACATGCCCCGCTTGTCCCGCGATGATTTCGGCCACGGCGACACCTTCCTCGGAGGCCTTGTGTGCCAGCATCGGTCCGCGCACCACGTCACCGACGGCATACACATTCGGCAGATTAGTGCGGCAGTGACCATCCACTTCGATGCGACCATGATCATCCAGTTGCAGTCCGACATTCTCCGCACCCAAACCAGCGGTATTGGGAATGCGTCCAACTGCGACGATCAATTTATCCACTTCCAGCTTCTGCGCCTCACCTTGCGCATCGGCATATTCCACCGTGATGTTTTTCTTGCCGGTTTTGATCGCGCTGATTTTGACGCCGGTTTGTATCAGCAGTCCCAACTCTTTGGTAAATATTTTCTGTGCTTCTTTCGCCACCTGCTCATCAGCGGCCATGAGAAAACCCGGCAAGGCTTCGAGTATGGTGACTTCAGAACCTAGCCTGCGCCACACGCTGCCCATTTCCAGGCCAATCACCCCCGCGCCGATCACGCCCAATCGCTTGGGTGTTTCGGTCAGCGCCAGCGCGCCCACATTGTCCAGAATGCGCTCATTGTCCACCGGTGCGAATGACAGTTGCCGCGGTGTCGAACCGGTGGCAATGATGACGTGTCTTGCCTCGACAATCTCTGCCTTGTCACCGTTCTTTACTTCGATTTGCCAGTTATTCGCGCCGTTATCGCCCTTGAGCAATGTTCCACGTCCATGCATTGCAGCAATCTTGTTTTTCCGGAACAGCATGGCAATGCCGCTGGTAAAAGCGGCGACGATTTTATCCTTGCGCGCAATCATCACCGGAACATCCATCGACAAATCCTGCAGCTTGATGCCATGAGCAGAAAATTTATGCGCGGCGCGTTCGTAATTCTCGGAAGACTCCAGCAGCGCCTTGGAAGGGATGCAGCCGACATTGAGGCAGGTGCCGCCCAGACTGGCTTTGCCCTGCGGGTTTTGCCATTCATCAATGCAAACGGTGTTAAGCCCCAGTTGGGCACAGCGGATTGCTGCCACGTAACCACCAGGGCCAGCGCCTATCACTGCCACGTCAAAAGATTGAGCCATGTGGGTACCTTATGAAAAGTGAAATGCGGGGATCCGTCACTCAGTCTTCCAGCAGCGAACCCATTTCGTTCTCCAGTGCCTCTTTTATCGCCACCAGGGAAAGCACCGCCTCGCGCCCGTCGATGATGCGGTGATCGTAGGATAGCGCAAGATAATTCATCGGACGAATGACCACTTGGCCATTCTCGGCCACGGGTCGATCTTTAGTAGCATGAATGCCGAGGATCGCACTTTGCGGCGGGTTGATGATGGGGGTGGAAAGCATCGAGCCATATACCCCGCCATTGGTGATGGAAAAAGTACCGCCCGTCAATTCTTCGATCGTAAGCTTGCCTTCCTGGGCACGCTTGCTGAAGCCGGCAATCTGTTTTTCTATTTCAGCCAGCGACAAGCGGTCGGCATCGCGGATGATCGGCACTACCAGGCCGCGCGGACTGCCCACCGCGATGCCGATATCATAGTAACCGTGATACACGATGTCGTTGCCGTCGACTGAAGCATTAACAATGGGAAATTTTTTCAGCGCCGCCACTACTGCCTTGACGAAAAACGAGGTAAAACCGAGCTTGACGCCGTGTTCCTTTTCGAAGCTTTGCTTGTGGCGAGTGCGCAAGTCAATGAGCGCCTGCATGTTGACTTCGTTGAACGTGGTCAGTATCGCTGCGGTCGATTGGGACTGCACCAACCGCTCAGCAATACGCAGCCGCAGCCGTGACATGGCGACCCGCTGCTCGGACCGATCACCACCAGGCATAGCCACAGCGGGGGCTGCCGTGGCTGGCGGCGACTTGGTTCCTGCGTGGGCCGCCACATCCTCCTTGGTGATGCGTCCGCCACGTCCGGTTCCGCTGATTGCCTCGGCCTTGAGATTCTCCTCGGCTGCCATTTTCCTGGCTGCAGGCATCATGGCCGGAGTCACCGCAACCGCTGCAGCAGATTCCGTAGTAACAATCGCAGCCGCTGTAGTTGTGGCAGTCGCTTCGGTATCTATGGTCGCGATGATTTCGCTGCTTACCACCGTCGTCCCATCGCCCTTGATGATTTTAGCCAGTACGCCCGCCACCGGTGCCGGCAATTCCAGCACGACCTTGTCGGTCTCGATATCGATCAGATTTTCATTGCGCTCGACATATTCACCCTGCTTCTTGTGCCAGGAAAGCAGCGTGGCCTCTGCCACCGATTCGGACAACTTTGACTTCGACTAGCATGAGCCTTCCTTTTGGTTAAATTTTCTCGCGAAACGCTGCGGCCACCAGTTCATTCTGCTGCAAGTTGTGCTTCGCCAGATACCCCACCGCCGGTGATGCCGATGATGGGCGCAACGCATAACCCAGAACCTGATCAGGCCGTTTGTGCCGCAGCAGATAATGCTGAATGCGGTGCCAGGCTCCTTGATTGCCGGACTCCTCCTGGCACCAGAGTATATCCCTGGCATTGGCGTAGCGCTCAATCTCGGCCTGGAAATCATCATGTGGAAACGGGTACAACTGCTCGATGCGAATGATCGCCATATCCACAATCTTGTGTTCCCGCCGGTAAGCCAGCAAGTCATAGTAGATTTTGCCGCAACATGCGATGATGCGCCGTACTTTTTTCGGATCAAGCTGTTCTGCTTCCGGGATCACGCTCATGAAACTGCCAGCGGCCAGATCTTCCAGGCTCGATACTGACTCCTTGCGGCGCAACATGCTTTTCGGACTCATGATGATCAGTGGCTTGCGCAACGGGCGTATCATCTGCCGCCGCAGCAGATGAAACATTTGCGCCGGTGTGGACGGAACGCATACCTGAATATTGTATTCTGCGCACAGTTGCAGGTAGCGCTCCAGGCGCGCGGAAGAATGCTCCGGCCCCTGTCCCTCGTAGCCATGCGGCAGCATCATCACCAGACTGCACAATCGCCCCCATTTGGCCTCGCCGGAAGCAATGAACTGATCGATCACCACTTGTGCGCCATTGGCAAAATCGCCGAATTGCGCTTCCCACACCACCAGTTCATTCGGTTCAGCGGTTGCATAACCATATTCAAAACCCAGTACCGCTTCTTCTGACAGCACTGAATCGATAACCACGAAATCCGGCTGCTCCGGCGTAATGTGGCTTAGCGGAACGTAGGTGCCCTCATCCCATCGCTCCCGCTCCTGATCATGCAGCACCGCATGACGGTGAAAGAAAGTTCCACGCCCGGAATCCTGCCCGGAAATACGTACCGGATAGCCGTCTTTTAATAACGCCGCATAGGCCAGATTTTCCGCCATCCCCCAATCCAGCGGTAGCTTGCCTTCACTCATCAATCGCCGATCGGCAATGATTTTCTCCACCCGCGGATGCAACTTGAAATTGGCAGGAATAGCGGTAAGCCGTCCCGCCAGATGCTTCAGTTCCGCCATGGGCAAACCGGTCTGCACTTTCTGTTCCCAGCGGCTGTCCTTCAGGAAAGGTGCCCAATCCACCGCACGCTGTGGCTTGTAGTCATAGAGGATGGTTTTGTTGGGGTTGCGGCCTGCATCCATATCATCGCGATAGGCCTGCACCATCTGCTCGGCTACGCCCGCCTGGATGATGCCCTCGCTTTGCAGCCTGTCGGCGTAGAGTTTGCGCGTACCGGGATGACGGCTGATCACCTTGTACATCTGCGGCTGCGTCACCATCGGCTCATCTTGTTCATTGTGGCCGAGGCGGCGGAAACAGACCATGTCTATGACCACATCTTTCTGAAACTGCATGCGGTAATCAAGCGCAATTTCCGTCACCATCACCACCGCTTCGGGGTCATCGCCGTTGACATGAAAAATCGGCGCTTCAATCATTTTCGACACGTCCGTGCAATATAGCGTGGAACGAGCATCGCGCGGATCGGAGGTAGTGAAACCGATCTGGTTGTTGATAACGACATGCACCGTGCCGCCGGTGCCATAGCCGCGAGTCTGCGACAGATTCAGGGTCTCCATCACCACTCCCTGACCGGCATACGCCGCATCGCCATGCAGCAACACCGGCAGCACCAGCTTGCCCTGCCGGTCGCGCAAACGATGCTGACGGGCTCGCACCGAGCCCTCCACTACCGGGTCAACGATTTCCAGATGCGACGGATTGAACGCCAGTGTCAGGCGCATGACTCCGCCACCAGGAGTCGACATCGCCGAAGAAAAACCCTGATGATATTTGACATCACCGGCAGTCAATTCCTGCACATG
>JAPLQS010000032.1 GCA_026399575.1 Nitrosospira sp.
CAACGGGATCGCAATGCGTTTAATTACAGCAACTTTTATGGTTTCAATGCTTGCGGGTTGTGCAGCAATGGGGTGGGATCAGCGCCCCGCCGGGCCGTTGCCGCCGAGTACGCGCCCCACCTATAACCTTTCCGGCTACTCACCAGCTTTCAAGGATGGTTATATCGATGGCTGCGAAACCGCCAAGAAAACCGCCTACGGATACAAGGATGAACGCCGCCTTTCTGCTGACACCCAATATCGCGCGGGCTGGAACGACGGCTTCAGCCTGTGTCGTGGCAAACGTTAGACAAACTTACCAAATGATTTTCTTTTACGGTCTCTCATGAAGCGTTTACTCTTGTTGGTGCTGTGCTGTTACGCATTCCCCGTGTTCGCCCAGCAACCCAGGCATTACACACCCCCATCACCCGCTTTATCCATAGCCGCCAAGGCTTACATTCTCACCGATCTGCAGAGTGGCCAGACGTTGCTCGGCCAGAATATCCATGAACGCATCGAACCGGCATCGCTCACCAAGCTGATGACGGCACATGTCGTTTTCTCGGCCATCAAACAGAAACGCATCACCCTGACCCAAACCGTGCCCGTGTCGGAACGCGCCTGGCGCACGCCAGGCTCGCGCATGTTCATCGAACCCAACAGACCGGTAACCGTAGACGAATTGATACGCGGCATGATTGTCCAATCCGGCAATGATGCCTGCATCGCGCTGGCGGAAGCCATCGCCGGCTCGGAGGACGCTTTCGCACAGATGATGAACAAGGAAGCCAAGCGCATGGGCATGGGCAGTACCCATTTCGCCAATTCCACCGGCCTGCCGCATCCGGAGCACTTTACCACTGTCCACGATCTCGCCTTGCTGGCGGCAGCCATGATCCGGGATTTCCCGGAATACTATCCGCTCTATTCGTTGCGGGAATACACCTACAACAAGATTACCCAGCCCAACCGCAACCGGCTGCTGTGGCTCGATCCCAACGTCGATGGCCTCAAGACCGGACATACGCAGACTGCCGGCTACTGCCTGATCACTTCCGCCAAACGCAACGAGCGGCGGCTGATCTCGGTAGTGATGGGAACCGCCTCCGACAATATGCGCACCATGGAAAGCCAGCGCTTGTTGAATCACGGTTTCCAGTTCTACGATACCGTGCGCCTGTACCGGAAGGAACAGGAGGTAACTACCATGCCGCTATGGAAAGGCGCGCAGGAGACGCTCCGGACCGGATTCAGCCAGGATCTTTACTTCACGCTGCCGAAGGGGCAGAGCGATAAACTGAAAGCCACCATGGAATATCAGCGCCCTCTGGTTGCGCCCATCAGTGCTGGACAAAAAGTGGGCGTGGTAAAGCTCTCGCTCGATGGCAAACCAATAGCCGAGTACCCGCTGGTGGCTCTGGAAACCGTGGGTATCGCCAACATTTTTGGCCGCACTTGGGATAGCATACGATTGCTGCTTAATTGATTTCCCACCGCAGAAACCTTCAAGGACCAGTATGATTTATCTCAATGGCGACTTCATGCCCATCGAAGAAGCACGCATTCCGGTGCTGGATCGGGGCTTCATTTTCGGTGACGGCGTATACGAAGTGATCCCCGTGTATTCGCGCAGACCTTTCCGCCTGGCCGAGCATCTGCGCCGTTTGCAGCATAGCCTCGACGGCATTCGCATAACTAATCCGCATACCGATGCTGAGTGGGACGATCTGCTGGCACGACTCATTGCCGGCAACGAAGGTGACGATCAATATCTCTACCTGCATATCACGCGTGGTGTGGCCAAGCGCGATCACGCCTTCCCCAAAGGCGTCGCGCCTACGGTATTCATCATGAGCAACCCGCTGCTGACCCCGCCCAAGGAGCTGCTTGCCAGTGGTGTTGCTGCCATCACCGCCAGCGACAATCGCTGGCTGCGTTGCGATATCAAGGCAATTTCTCTGCTGCCCAACGTATTGCTGCGCCAGATGGCGGTAGACGTGGGTGCGGTGGAAACGGTGCTGCTGCGGGATGGCTTCATGACCGAGGGTGCGGCCAGCAATATTTTCGTGATGAAAGATGGCATTCTGCTGGCTCCGCCGAAGAATCACCTGATGCTGCCCGGCATTACCTACGACGTCGTGCTGGAACTGGCGGCTGCCCATGACATTCCGTGCGAGGTGAGAGAAATCTCTGAATATGAGGTGCGCACCGCCCAGGAATTGCTGCTGACTTCCTCGACCAAGGAAATCATGCCCATCACCCGTCTTGACGGCAAGCCGGTGGGTGACGGCAGCCCCGGAAGAATGTTTGCACAACTGTACCAGCTCTACCAGAATTACAAGGTCACGGTCATGCGCGGCAATACCACCGACTCTTAAGGTGAGCTTACCAATCCATCTGTGCTGAAAACATATGCCTGAGTCACCCTCGCTGATCGACTATCCCTGCGACTTCCCCATCAAGATCATGGGGCACGCGGATACATCAGTCGGGCAAGCGGCTGCTAGTGTCGAGCACACTCTTGTTCAGCAAAGTTTTCCCCAGGCGGTACTGATGATCGTGAAGCGGCATGCGCCTGATTTTGACGGTACCAGCATGGAAATAAAAATAAGCAAGAAAGGCACGTATCTGAGCCTTACCTGCACCATCCGTGCCGTTTCCCGCACGCAACTGGACGCGCTCTATCAGGAACTGTGCGACCACCCGTCGGTGGTGATGGCGCTTTGAATACCTCCTGCCCGGCAGCAGAAATCGGGAATTCAAAGTTCAAGATCAGATACCGTGGGGTGGTGAACTATCTGCCCACGTGGCAGGCAATGAAGGATTTCACTGCGTCCCGCACGCAGGATACGCCCGATGAAATCTGGCTGTTGCAGCATCCGCCAGTTTATACTCAGGGGGTGGCAGGCGAGCCGGAACACCTGTTGCAAAACAACGGTATTGACGTGATCCGGATCGATCGCGGCGGGCAAATCACTTACCACGGCCCCGGCCAGATCGTCGCTTATCTGCTGCTGGACATGCGCCGGCATAAACTCGGGGTACGTGAACTGGTCAGAAGAATGGAAAGCGCCGTGATAGACTTGCTGCAGGACTACCACATCACTGCCGAAGGCCGCACGGATGCGCCCGGTGTATATGTGAACGGCGCTAAAATCGCGGCACTGGGCCTGAAAATAAAGAACGGCTGCTGCTACCACGGCCTGGCACTCAACGTGCACATGGATCTGACTCCGTTCAGCGCGATCAATCCCTGCGGCTACGCGGGATTGCAGGTAACGCAAACGCATGACCTTGGAATAACCGACGGACTTGAGATATTGAGCAGCAGGCTCGCAGAGAAATTACAGACAAGAATTATCGAAGGAAAAAATTCCCCTCATCATGACCACTGAAACCCGCCAGAAAGGCGCGGATAAAACCGCGCGCAACCCGATCAAGATCGTGCCGCAGACCGAGTTCCTGCGCAAGCCGTCGTGGATACGGGTGCGTTCCGCCAACAGTCAGGAGTTCTACGAAGTCAAACGCATCCTGCGCGAACAGAAGCTGCACACAGTGTGCGAGGAAGCCTCCTGCCCCAACATCGGCGAGTGCTTCGGCAAGGGTACCGCCACCTTCATGATCCTGGGTGATCTCTGCACCCGCCGCTGCCCGTTCTGCGATGTTGCGCATGGCAAACCTCGGCCACCAGATGCCGAGGAGCCGCTGCATCTGGCGCAATCCATCGCCGCCATGAAACTGAAATACGTCGTCATCACCAGCGTCGACCGCGATGACCTGCGCGACGGCGGCGCCCAGCATTTTGCCGATTGCATCCGCCAGGTGCGCGCGCATTCGCCGCAGACAAAAATTGAAATCCTGGTACCGGATTTCCGTGGCCGGCTGGGAGTCGCGCTGGAAAAATTATCCGCCTGCCCGCCTGACGTGCTGAATCATAATCTCGAAACTGTGCCGCGCCTCTACAAGCAATGCCGACCCGGTGCGGATTATGTCCATTCGCTGAAACTGCTGCAGGATTTCAAGACACGCTTTCCCGCAATCCCTACTAAATCCGGCTTGATGCTGGGCCTCGGCGAAACCGACGAGGAAATCCTGGAAGTGTTGCGCGACCTGCGCAAGCACGCTGTCGAGATGCTTACGATCGGCCAGTATCTGCAACCCAGCACCGGACACTTGCCGGTGCTGCGCTATGTGCCGCCGGAGGGCTTCAAGGAATTTGAACGCGCCGCTGTGGCGATGGGTTTCAGCCATGCTGCCTGCGGACCGATGGTGCGCTCCAGCTACCATGCCGACCAGCAGGCGCATGAAGCCGGCGTGATATAACTCATCCGGGAAAACAGAATGCCGCATCAGAATAACAAGAGTCAACGTTCGCGGCGTACCACCAACGCTCTTCTTGCTTTATTTCTCCTTTCCTCACCGGTCTTCGCTGCCGGCACCCTCTCCAACGAAGAAGCCGTCGATGGCCTGAAGCAAGCGCTTGCCCAGAGCGTCACCGTGGCGACCAGCAAGCTGGCAACGGGCAACGGGTTTCTCGGCAATGCCGGAGTCAGGATTCCACTGCCCAGATCGCTACAAAAAGCGGAAGGCGCGATGCGCAGGTTCGGCATGAAAAAACAGGCTGATGCATTAATCATTGCCATGAATCGTACGGCAGAAGCTGCGGCGCCTGAAGCCATGCTATTGCTGGTAGATGCCGTGAGGAAAATGACGGTGGCAGATGCCAAAGGAATTCTTGCCGGCGATGATGATGCGGCCACTGAATACTTCCGCGCTGCCACCTCGGGTCCTCTCGCCGAAAAACTCCTGCCCATCGTGCGAAAAGAGATTGCCCAGTCGGGGCTGCTCAACCAACTCAACGAGTTTATCCGCAGGGGCGTGAAGTTAGGCCTGGTGACGGAAAAAGAGGTGGACGTCGAAAACTACCTGACACAAAAAATCCTGGATGGCTACTTTCTGATGATGGCGGAAGAAGAACGCGCCATCCGCAACGACCCGATTGGTCAGGGCAACAAACTGCTGCAGGAAGTATTCGGCGCACTCAAGTAGAAACCTAAATCTGGTGCGGAAATAGCACAACCATCCCATCAGGCTGAAGCCTCATGCCGCTCAATTCAACTCGTCATCTTTCCAGTACTTGGTCCCTTTAACCGTAGCCTGAAGCGCGAGTCCGCTTTCGGTTAACTGATAAATTGTTATGCCGCCAAGCAGGACCTCGCCGCCTACAGCCGCACCTTTGTCGCTGGCCTTGGCCGCTGCATCGGCATGCGCTCCAAATTCCCAGCCGCTGTCGACAAACTTTGTCATGGTTGCCTGATCATGAAAAATAAATACAGCGCGAAAATCCTTAACACCAAGTCCCAAGCCGATACCAAGCTCTCCCATTTTCATGAAAACGGGCTTGGTTTTGTTGCTGCTGACAACCCCATAACCGCCACCGAAACTGGCGAAAATCACATTGACATTGGCGTTACTGAAAACCGCATAACCGGGTGCCGCTGCAATCTGGGCTCTCGCCCCAGGGCGAACTTTATAAAGCGCCGATAGTGTCTCGTTTTTCATAGAGAGAATAGCCTGACGTTTCCCTTCCAGGGTTGCGCCACCCGTAGTGGCACAACTACTCAAAATGAGGGTGATTACAAGGCTGCACAACCCAATTTTTACTCGTTTCATACTTTTGGCACCTGTTGAAAATGAGGGGATTGCCACTCCCCGACTCAATCTCACTTTTCTGCTTTCTTCCCCTCTTCTGCCAACTTGGCGGCAAGCCAGTCGATCAAGTCTCCGCTCAGCCTGTCACCCGCTTCGCTCAAAGCGTGTACCGCGCCCACAGCATCGGCGGTAGGCGCAGACTGTTCTACGCTGAAGCTGCGCTGAGCCAGTAACCGGCGAGTCCCGCGCTCGACCAGACTGACGCGCAATCTGACCACCACCCGACTTTGCTCGACCGTATCAAATACCTGGGAAAATTCCTCCAGTCCAAGGCGCAATACATAGTCCGCCCGCACGCCATCACTGGCGCTCACCACTCCGCTGTCAACAACGGCAGCGATACGGCTCCTGATGCGCTGGGTGAGCAATGCTGCCGGTGCAGCAGCCCAACGGCTGTTGGCATAAACATGCGCTTGCGCGGGATCGTGATACGCCAGACGATACTGAATCGCCTGGCTATCCAGCCAGGTAGGGGCTGTCGCCTCCGTTACCAGCAAGCTTGCCGTCAGTTGCGGCTGACCGGACAGGGCAGAAGCATCTGTCGGCTGTATCAAACCAAGGTCATACACCGTTGGCGCTATCCGGGCTGAGGGCGCGATGGCGCATCCTGTGAGCAGCATGGTTGCGACTAAAAGAATTTTTTTCATTTGGATGGACTCTGAGGTGAGACAAAACCATTTTCTCCTGGACCTGGCGGCGGTGGCGTTCTGCCAAACAACAGACTGCGGGGCTGTTCTTCCAGTTGCAGCAGAACGCGATCCATGCCGCGAGTGCTGCGCGTAATGCCATGGCTTGCATCACGCAGTTTAGGCAGGGTGTCTGCGAGCTCTTCGGCCGTGTCGGACAAGCTGTCAACTATCCCTCCCTGCTGGTTTATTTTTGCCACAATCTGGTTAAGATCCGCCATCAACTGGCTGGTGCGTTTCAGTGTGACACTGGCCTCGGCGGTCAATTCCGGCAACGCCTTGAGCCCCGGCTGCAATTGGTCGGCAATACTGTCGAAACGACCGCTTGCTCCTTCCATGTTTTTCAGAATGTGCGCGATGTGCGTCTGATTCTGCTCATCCAGCAATGTATTCAGACGCCCCGCCAGTTCATTTGCATTGCTCAGCAGGTGTTGCCCGGCATCGGCTATGTTATCCAGTGCGGAAGGACGCAGCGGAATTCGCGCGGGATTGTCTGGATCAGTCTGCATGCGTTCAACATGTTTGCCGTCATCATTCAATTGTATGAATGCAAGGCCCGTCAAACCTTGATAACCCAGTTGTGCGTAGGTATTTTTAGTCAGCGGCACATCTCGATTCACGGCAATGCGGACAAAAATGAAATGTGCATTTTCCGGATCCAGGCGGATATCCTCCACCTTGCCGACGCTCACGCCACGGTAACGGACTGCCGCCTGCGGATTCAGTCCCGTTACCGGAACTTCCGACACCAGCAAATACCTGCTGCGCACCACGGTTTCGCCGCCGAACCAAACAGCGGCCGCAGCCACTGCCATAGTCAGAAGTATTACGAACAGACCGGCTGCAAGGGCATGGGCACGATTTTCCATGATACCTCCTTATACGATATAGCCATTATTTCCCAACGTCTTCTTGCCGCGCTCACCGAGAA
Source organism: Nitrosospira sp. (assembly GCA_026399575.1). GTDB lineage: Bacteria > Pseudomonadota > Gammaproteobacteria > Burkholderiales > Nitrosomonadaceae > VFJL01. The sequence continues at coordinate 7,312 of JAPLQS010000032.1, forward strand.
AAAATTTGCTGATGAATGGGTGGCTAGTGCTGATTACTTCCCCCAGACTGCCCAGCGCCAACAAGCGCTGTTCAGCCAGCACTGCCACGCGATCGGCCAGTGCCGCCAATGTGTCCAGATCATGTGTCGCCATGACGATGGTCAGCGTCAATTCGGAACGCAATGCCTGAATCAGCTTGACGAAGCCTTCGCTCAGTACCGGGTCCAGTCCGGAAGTTGGTTCATCCAGAAACAGCAGCTCCGGATCCAGTGCCATGGCGCGTGCCAGCGCGATGCGTTTGATCATTCCGCCGGAAAGCTCGGCGGGCATCTTGTTTGCATGCTCTGCGTCGATCTCCACCATTTTGAGCTTGAGCATGACCAGGTCACGTATCATGCGCTCGTCCAGCGTACGCAGCTCGCGCATGGGCAGCGCGATATTGTCAAACACCGACAGCGCGCTGAACAAGGCACCCTTCTGAAATAGAATCCCGCAGCGGTTGCGCATGCCTTGCAACTCATTGCGGTCGGCACCATGCACGGGCTGGCCAAACACCCGCACTGTTCCTTGTGCCGGCGTTTCCAGACCCAGCATCTGCCGCAGCAGCACGGTCTTGCCGCTGCCGGAACTGCCCACCAGCGCCAGCACCTCGCCACGATGCACACACAGATTGATGTCCTCGTGCACCACATGGTTGCCAAAACGGCTATGCAGTCCTTCGACCTCGATAATGCAATCTGTGTTTACCATCATATCATCGCCCTACTTGATTCCCACGTCGGAGAAAATAACGGCAAATATTGCATCGATGATAATGACAACCGTGATCGCGGTCACCACTGAATTGGTAGTGCCTGCACCCAGGCTTTCGGTGTCAGATTTGATCCGCAAACCGAAATGGCACGCAATGAGCGCGATTATCATGCCGCACACCACGCCTTTGCCCAGTCCCAGCCATAAATTGGCGAGCGGTACCGCATCCGGCAGTTTGTGGAGAAAAAAGTGATAACTCAGCCCTAGCTGCAGTTCGGCCACCACCATCCCCCCCAGCAAGGCAATGGCGCTGGTCCACAGCACCACCAGCGGCATGGCGATGCCGAGCCCAATGACTTTGGGCAGCACCAGCCGCAGGCTGTGAGGGATGCCCATCACAGTCAGCGCATCCAGTTCCTCGGTTACCCGCATTACCCCCAATTGCGCGGTCATGGAAGAGCCGGAACGTCCCGCCACCAGGATAGCCGCCAGCATCGGGCCAAGTTCGCGGATGATGCTCATGCCCAGAATGTTGATGATGAAAATGTCCGCTCCAAACATCTGCAGCTGTTTGGAAGAGAGATAGCTCAGCACGACGCCAATGAGGAACCCCACCAGCGCAGTAATGCCCAGCGCCTGCGCACCGGTACGAAACAGATTGGCCGAAATTTCACGCCAGGGAATGCGGGCAGGATGAGCCGCCAGATACTTCATGTCCAGCAGCAATTGGCCCGCCAGTATGACAATGCCGGTCAAATGTTCCCACAGCAGAAAAACCGCCCCACCCAGTTTCGTGACTGGCCACAGCAGATCGCGCGCAGGGGGTGCAGGCAGCGGCGGCGTTTTCCCCAGGCGGTTGAACAGCCGCTCCTGTTCGGGCCGCAGCAGCAGGTGTTGAGGGCGGCGTGCGCCCCAGGCCCGCCACAGCAGCACCGCCCCGGCGTCATCCATCTGCTCGATCCCGGTCAGATCCCAGTGCAGTCTTGGGTCGGCGGCGTAGCCGGCCAGTTCAGCGGATAGTGCCTGCAGCCGCTGCTCCAGCACGGCCAAAGTGCAATTGCCTGCAAGCAGCAAATATGGCGCACCATCCTCGCCGGTTACCCGGCGCAGCAGCAGTGAGCCCAAATCCGGCAGTTGATCGCTCATTTTTCAGTTTAACCCAGATAGTCCATAGCGACTTTCTTCAGCGCTTGATCTTCACCTTCTGGGTGAGTTTGCTACAGGGCAGATTGCACGATTTTTACAGCGCACGGCTGCGTCGCACGTTACAACCCAGATGGATTCCCACGACCCCATCGGCTTTCCGGTCAAGTATCAAACTCAATGTTTATGCCGCATGGGTTGCGCATGCGATTTTTCGGGCTGGTCTGTAATGCGGAGTTGATAAGCAGCATGGCAGGCGACACACTTGTTCATCGACTCGCTTAATTGCTTCAGCGTGTGTTTTGGATTTTTCAGCGATTCCGCGTCAGCGGCTATCTGGTCGAAGTCCTTGTGTACCGACATGCCCAACCGCATGAATTCCTGCGGCAGCGCCGCCTGCATATGATCTTCGCCCTTGTGTGCCATGCCCGTACCCAGCGGGCGCGCATGACGGGCCACCGCCGCCATATCGTCTCTGGCAAGGGCGGACAGAATATTCTGTGTTCCTGCGAGCAGTGCGCGCATTTCAGTAAGGATATGGTTACGTTGCATCTCGGTAACTGGCAGGACTCGACGCTCATCAATATCATTGGCCGTCACCGTCGTGGCGACAAGGCACAGTGTCATGGCAATGATCTTCTTCAAATTAATCTCCTGTACGATTAAGGAACCACTGAACCAAACCAGCCAAGGCTGTTGTCACTCAACCGCCAAGCCGGCCTCTTTCCATTGCGGCCAGCCTTCCCGGTAATAAAGCACTTTGCTCCATCCCCATGCCACGGCTTTCTCGCTGGCAATTGAACTGCCTTTGCAATTGAGGCCGTTGCAGTAAAAAACCACTGCCTGGTCTTTCTTCACAATGGCGCTCAGATTTTCCTCGGTGAAATTCTCGCTGTTGATAGCCAGATGTCTGGCGCCCGGTATATGACCGCTGTTGAAATCCTCCGTCCGGCGCACATCGACAAAAATGAAGCCTTTATCCAACAGCATCTTGGCGGTAACGGTACCAATGATGCTGGCTCCGGCTACCTTGGCCGGAGCCAGGTCCGCAGCCAGCGCAGAAGTCGCCAGAAATAATAAAGCCAAAGGCAACAGGAGGTGATTTTTCATTTCGCAGCTTCAAGTTTGAATGCAATCATCAATCCCAACCGTACCATAGTAGAACCCGCAGGGTTTTCCGGTCAAGCAATGGATGCAGCGCAAACCGATGGTGCCACGCCAGATACTCTGCCTATCCTGACGAATCGGTCGGCTGGCATTACTAAGCCTTGAATGTCCGGCATATCTGTCCTACAAACGGAATGTCAGCCGTTATTGCTCGTCAGGCCGGATCGGGTGTCACGGAACAGATGATGACATTGCCGCTGCCATAGCGGCAGTACCGACCCTCGAATCGAATGCAGGATAGAAGCCGCCCATGATGGATCAGAATGTGGGATTACAACCTTTATCCATTGAGGCAGACCGCTGCGGTTCGCAAGCAGCCGCTCAATCTCCCATATGAATAGCCAGACTACTGCCACTCCGCCGCGGGAACAGGAGACTCTCATCCACGCATTGCTTGATCCGGCATGTTATCCGCATGCCGTCGACAGCATAGCGTTGATCGAGACCCATATTTCCTTTGTATTGCTCACCGGGCCTTACGCCTACAAGATCAAGAAAGCGGTCAACCTGGGATTTCTCGATTTCACGACAGCGGAACTGCGGCATTTTTTCTGCGAAGAGGAACTGCGGCTAAATCGCCGGCTGGCACCCCGGCTCTATCTGGATGTCATCCCGATTGGTGGTACGCCACAAGAGCCCAAGCTTGGCGCCGGAGCAGGCGCATTTGAATTCGCGGTAAAGATGCGCCAGTTCACGCAGGAAGGACTACTGGATAACGTTCTCTGCCGCAGTGCGTTGACTGTCGAACATGTCGATGCGATTGCGGCTACCGTTGCCGCTTTTCATCAGCGCGTTGAATGCGTACGGCCCGAGCAGGACTACGGTGACGCAGCCAGCATCGAGTCGGCAATGCGTCAGAATTTCGTGCAGATCCGCAGCCTGCTCGCCACCCCCGCTGAACGCGAGTCGCAGGCACTGGTTGAGGCATGGAGTCTCGCGCAGCATGCAACGCTGCTGCCAATGTTTGCACAGCGACACGAACAGCGCTTCATCCGCGAGTGCCACGGTGATCTGCATCTTGGCAATATCGCGCTGGTGGACGGAGAAATTCAGGTGTTCGACTGTATCGAATTCAATCCCGCTCTGCGCTGGATCGACGTCATCAACGAGGTTGCTTTTCTCGTCATGGACTTGGACGAACATGGCCGGCCGGATTTCGCCTGGCGCTTTCTCAATGCCTATCTGCAGGAAACGGGTGACTACGCGGGTCTGCGCCTGCTGCGCTATTACCAGGTCTATCGCGCCATGGTGCGGGCCAAGGTGGCGCGCATCCGCGCCGCGCAAGCGCACCTGCGCGCAGAAGACAGAAAACTGGCGCTCGACAGCTACGCCGCCTACACCGGTTATGCCAGCAGAGTTACTGCACCACCGATCCCGGGGTTGATCATCACGCATGGACTGTCGGGTTCGGGCAAGACCACCGTGACGCAATCGCTGCTGCAGCAATTGGGCGCCGTCCGGGTGCGCTCGGATATCGAACGCAAACGCTTGCAGCACCTCGCGCCGCAGGCGAAGAGCGGCTCGGGTGTAGACAGCGGCATCTATGTCGCAGCAACGACGCACGCCACGTATGAGGAATTGCGGCGCTTGGCCGGTCTCATTCTTGATGCGAGTTGCGTGGCTATCGTCGATGCGACTTTTCTGCAACGCTGGCAACGCGACAGTCTGCGCCAGCTCGCAGCAGAACGGAATGTTCCTTTTGTCATAGTAAGTTGTGTGGCCGAAGATGAGGAACTGCGCAGACGCCTGCTGCAGCGCGAGCACGCGGGCAAAGACGCTTCCGAAGCCACGCTCGCGGTACTCGTACACCAGCTGGCAATACAGGAACCACTGCAGTCTGACGAGCTCGCCGCAGCAGTCATTTTCGACAGCGCGCGGGAAGCGACAAGTGGACTGCGGCAACGAGTGAGCACTGCCTTGCAGGCGAAGACGGTACCGTGACTTTCTTCGATGTCTTCAACGGTGATGCCGACGGCATCTGCGCCCTGCACCAGCTACGCCTGGCACAGCCCTGCGCTGCGGTACTGGTGACCGGCGTCAAGCGCGATACCGCGTTGCTGCAGCGCGTTGCCGCCGTGCCCGGCGATCAGGTTACCGTGCTCGATATTTCGCTGGAGCGGAATCGCGGCGCGCTGCTGGCGCTGCTGCAGGCCGGCGTACAGGTACGTTATTTCGATCATCACCACGCAAGCGGCCCGCTGCCGCAGCACCCGCTGCTGCAGCTCGAGATCGATGTCGCGCCCGAGGTCTGCACCAGCATCATCGTGGACCGCCTACTCGGAGGCCGCTATCGCAGTTGGGCGGTGGTAGCGGCTTTCGGCGACAATCTGCCGGCAGCCGCAGTCCGGCTCGCGCGCACATTGCCCATCCCCGCAACCACCGTGGCGGCCTGGCGCGATTTGGGCGAATGCCTGAATTACAATGCTTATGGCGCTTCTGAAAGCGATCTCATCTGCCCGCCGGCAGAACTCTACCGAATGCTCGCGCCTTATGAAGAGGCCGGGCAGTTCATTGCGCAGGAGCCGGTGCTCGCGCACATCCGCCAAGCCCGCGCGACGGATATGGCGCAGGCACTTGCCTGCACGCCCGAGATCGATGCCGCTGGCGTGACCCTGCATCGGTTACCCGATGCTGCATGGGCTAGGCGCGTGATCGGCAGCTTCGCCAACCATCTCGCTACCTCCGACCAGTCACGCGCCCATGCCGTGCTGGTACCGTATGTCGATGCGAGTTTCAGCCTGAGTCTGCGCACCCCTCAGACCGGCGCCATCAGCGCAGCCGCGTTCTGCCGGCGCTTCGGCGGCGGCGGCCGGGAGATTGCAGGGGGATGCGATGGCCTGTCGCCAGAAGATCTCCCGCGAATAAGTGACGAATTAATCAGAAGCTACTCTGCGAGTTCCTCATAAGATGAATCCTGATTCAGGAAAAAAGAAACTGTGCCAGGAATCTGCTTTAATAAATGTATGAACCGCCACTTCGCCTTGGGAGTATTCCTTTATTTCTGTTGCGTCCTCCCGTCACAAGGCGGGGGATTCGACATGTTGCGTCAGAATATGGTCGAGGAAGTGCTGGCCGAGGTCGCCGCTTCGTCCCCCTACAGCGGCCGCGACACTCTCAGTCCTGCTGTCATCACGGCCATGAAAAAAGTAGAGCGGCATCATTTCGTTCCCACCTGGCTGGCTATGTTTGCCTATCTCAATCGCCCTCTCCCGATCGGCTATGGACAGACGATTTCACAGCCGCTCATCGTCGCACTGATGACTGACCTGCTGCAGCTCAAGGAGGGCGACAAAGTACTTGAAATCGGTACCGGTTCTGGCTACCAAGCGGCGGTGCTGGCAGAAATAGTCAAATCGGTTTACAGCATCGAGATCATCGAACCGCTGGGAAAAGAAGCAGCCGAGCGGCTGAAATCTCTTGGCTACGGCAATGTGGAAGTGAGATTGGGCGATGGCTATTACGGCTGGCCGGAAACGGCTCCGTTTGACGCCATCATCGTGACGGCTGCCGCCAGTCATGTGCCGCCACCGCTGCTCAAACAGTTGAAACCCGGGGGGCGCATGCTGATCCCGCTCGGGGCGCATTTCATGACCCAATATCTGATGGTGGTGGAGAAACAGGCTGATGGTTCGGTAACCAGCCGCCAGATTGTGCCGGTGAGTTTCGTGCCGCTTACCGGCGGACATTAGGAACCGCCAAATGAGTCCTCCGTGGAATGCGTCTTAGCATGGCTGTGCCGCGCCCGCCATTCATTGCCATTGGCTTGCTCTCCGCCTGCATACTGGCGTATGAGGTGCTGCTGACGCGCTTGTTCAGCATGGTACTGTGGCATCACTTTGCCTACATGATCATCAGCGCGGCAATGCTGGGCTATGGCGCAAGCGGCACGGCGCTGACCTTGCTGAAGGAGAAAATTGCGCCGCACTTCGGCCGGGTGTACGTCATGGCCGCGATGGCGCTGGCTGTCCTGATGCCCGTGGCATTCATGCTGGCGCAACAGGTTCCTTTCAATCCGCTCGAGCTGCTGTGGGACAAAACCCAGATAGCCAAGCTGCTCGCCGTTTATCTGCTGATGATGCTGCCGTTCTTTTGCGGGGGGCTGGGCATCGGCCTGGTCTTCTGGTATTTCGGCAGAGAGGCGGGGCGTATCTATGCCTGCGACATTCTGGGGGCGGGGGCTGGCAGTCTGGGCGTGATCGGCGTGCTGTTTCTGGTGCCGCCGCCCATGGTGCTGCTCGTCCTCACGCTATTGGCCCTGCTGGCTGCTGCCATCGCCAGCATCGAACTGAAGATGCGGCCCAGATGGTTGATGGGAATGTGTCTCGGGCTGGCCCTGCTGGCGGCGGTGGCGCTGCCTGGTGCCTGGCTGCAGGTGCAGCCCTCCGTCTACAAGGATCTGAGCCAGACCTTGAACATTGCCGGGGCGCGGGTGATCGAGGAACGCTCCAGTCCGCTGGGGCAGATCACGGTGGTGGAAAACGGCCGCATCCCTTTCCGTCATGCGCCGGGGATGAGCCTCAACGCCACGGACGAACCGCCGCCGCAATTGGGAGTGTTCGTGGACGGAGACGGCCCGGCGGTGCTGACCCGGTTTGACGGCAGGCTCGCGCCGCTGGCCTATCTCGACCAGCTCACCTCGGCACTGCCCTATCATCTGCTGCAACGGCCCCATGTGCTGGTACTGGGCGCAGGCGCCGGCAGCGATGTATTGCAGGCGCTTTACCACAGCGCCCGCGAGATCGACGCAGTGGAGCTCGACCGCAACATCATCGATCTGGTGCGGCAGCGTTTTCATGACTTCGCCGGCGATCTTTACGGCCAGCCCGGGGTGCAGGTGCATGCAGCCGAAGCGCGCGGCTTCGTCAACACCAGCCAGGAACGCTATGACCTGATCCAGGTGGCGCTGCTGGATTCATTCGGCATTGCCGCGGCCGGGCTGTACGGCCTGAGCGAGAGCTATCTCTACACGGTGGAAGCGCTGCAGACCTACCTCAGCCGCCTCACGCCGGACGGGATCCTGGCCGTCACCCGCTGGCTCACGCTGCCGCCGCGCGATGCGCTGAAGCTGTTTGCCACTGCGGTGTCCGCGCTGGAACGAGACGGCGTGCCCAACCCTGCCGCGCGGCTGGTGATGATACGCGGCTGGAAGACCGTCACGCTGCTGGTGAAGAACAGCGATTTCACGCCTCAGGAAATTGCGGCGATCAAGCAGTTCAGCCGTACGCGCTCTTTCGACCTGGCTTATTACCCGGGAATGCGCGCGGATGAGGCGAACCGCTACAACCTGCTGCAGCAGCCCTACTTCTTCGAAGGCGCCGTCGCACTACTGAGCCCGCAGCGGCAGACCTTCCTCGATCGCTACAAATTCTACATCGAGCCGGCAACCGACGATCGGCCGCATTTTTTCCGTTTTTTCAAATGGAACGCGGCCGCAGAATTGTTCAGCTTGCGCGCACAAGGCGGCATGCCGCTGCTCGACTGGAGCTATCCGCTGTTGGTGGCGACGCTGCTGCAGGCATTTGCGGCAAGCGTGGTGCTGATCCTGGCGCCGCTGGCCGTATCGCGTTGCCGCCGCAGCTTGCCCAGCGCGCAGGTGGCCCTGTACTTTCTCGCCATCGGTCTGGCTTTCATGTTCATGGAAATCGCTTTCATCCAGAAGTTTGTACTGTTTCTGTCTCACCCTCTGTATGCCGTAGCAACCGTGTTGTGCGCATTCCTGGTATTTGCCGCTGCAGGCAGTTGGCTTGCCGGACGCTGGCAGGGGACGGGCAGCAGGCATGTCGCCCTGGCGGTAATGGTGCTGGGCGCCTTGGCGCTGCTCTATCTCGCGCTCCTGCCGGGACTATTCCGGGCGCTGATCCATCTGCCTGATGCAGCCAAAATAGCAATTTCCGTGATGCTGATCGCGCCCTTGGCAGTGTGCATGGGCATCCCTTTCCCTACCGGCATGATGCGGCTGGCGGACACGGCCCAGGACAGCATTCCGTGGGCCTGGGCAATCAACGGTTGCGCCTCGGTGGTGGGGGCGGTTCTCGCCACCCTGCTGGCAATTCATCTGGGGTTTTCCGTGGTGATCCTGCTGGCGGTTCTGATCTATGGTCTGGCCTGTGCTGCCCTGAGAGGGTTCGCCTGTGCAGTGCGACCCTGAGTGATTCTGGTTCGCTGACATTTTGTTGGTTCAAGTTTATGCTAAAGTGAAATAATTATAGAAGTCTTTTAGTCGACCTGGAACTGATGGAATTCTTCGACCTCCTGCTCAAGACGGCTGTCCTCCGCCCCTATGTTTTTGTGTTTCTCGCCGTCTTCCTGTTTATAGCCAGCCGCCTGGTCGGCTGGCGGCGGACGGGATACTTCATGGCCATCACCTGGATCGTGGCATTTGCGTGCGAGTTCTCCTCCACTCGCACCGGCATTCCGTTCGGTTGGTACTTCTACACTGGTTCGACGATCGGCCAGGAGCTGTATATCGCGGATATTCCTTTCATGGATTCCCTCTCGTTCGTGTTTCTTCTGTTTGCGAGTTATTGCATGGCCCTTGCCTTTCTGCTGCCAGCGACTGGCAGTCGTTCCGGCATCAGCATCATCCGCATGCAGTTCCCTCTCGCCGTGAGAACGGGCTGGCCCATCGTAGTGCTCACGACCCTCTTTTTCACGTTTATCGACATTATCATCGATCCGGTCACGCTGCTGGGCGATCGCTGGTTCCTTGGCAAGATTTACTACTACCCCGATCCCGGCATACATTACGGTGTGCCAGTGGCCAATTATATCGGCTGGGCCACCGTCAGCCTGCTCGCGCTGCTGGCCTATCTCCCCCTGGATCGCAAGCTTTCCCAGACCCATCTCCCTCCTGCCGAATCGGTGACCGGACACGTACTGCTCGGTTGCGGACTCTATTATGGTGTGCTGATTTTTAATCTCGCCGTGACCTTCTGGATCGGCGAACCTCTGCAAGGAATGACGGGGATACTCATTTATCTGCCGCTTACTGTCTTGCTCGCTCTGCGGCTACTAGGCCGCTTGCCGGCCTCAGGCTAGCGCCAGGAGGAAACGACCAAGCTTCAACTCCAAAGCCTCTATTCACGCAGGCATGACAGGACTTGACAGTACTGCAGTCTGTACGGGGTTTTATGGCAGATCAGGTTGTCTGAACACTCTTCTTGCCCGTGGCGGCTTCCCAGCAGGCTGCGAAATTCGCCTCCACACAGGCGACTATCGCGGAGTCAAGATGCCCGGCGGCAGTCATACGCGCGAGCATCGCGCGGACACCGTCTGCTCCGACTGTAGGGCGATAAGGACGATCCTGGGCCATCGCTTGAAAGACGTCCGCTACTGCCACGATCCGTGCCTGTACGGGAATCTCGCCGCCGTGCCGATGAAAAGGATAGCCATTGCCGGCAATCGACTCATGGTGGAACGAGGCCCACTCGGCGACCTGGTCAAAGGCCCGGACACGCCGCAGAATTTGCCAGGTCTCAAATGTATGCCGCTCGATTACAGCCAATTCTGCTTCGTTGAGCGGTCCGGGTTTATCGAGCACCTCGTCCGGAACGCGGAGCTTGCCAACGTCGTGCAGGAGCCCGGCGATTTCCAGCAGCTCGCAGTCCCTGGCGGGCAGTCCGGAGAGCCGCCCGAGAAGGCACGACAGACGGGAAACTCCGACCGAGTGTTCGGCGGTGAATGCACTTTTATCGTCTACAATCCGGGCGAAGATTTGGGCCAGTCGCATGAGCTCGGGACTCGTCAGCTCACGGTTGTCGGCGAAATGTGTAGCGGCCTCGTTGATCTGCCGTTCAAGATGGTGCGACTCCAGTGTGAGCCAAAATGCCTCGCTGGCAGACGTTTGCAGGAATGCTTCCACCAGAATGGGATCGAAGAAGCTCCCAGCGAGCGTTTCTATGCGGGCACGGATGGGTTTGCGCGCAAGCAGCAGGTCGGACTCCTGCCGCTGGGCGACGAGTGCGTCAACACGATCGGCGAGATGGATCAGATTCGAGAGACGGAACTTGCCGGGCTCAATCTCCTGGCGCAGCGGACTCTCCCAGTGGGTGTGATGGTGGAGGATCACCTCTGCCAGAGTGGCAAAAGGCTCGAAATTACGCATCAATTTGTAGCCGCGCTCACAGTGGTCGCGCGATCCGGCCCAGTCGAGCTCATACACCAGACGTTTGTGTACCTCCGAAGAGGAAACGCCGCAGTCATGAATTAGTGCGGCACGGAACAACTCGCGCTGCCAGGACTCCTCGATTCCGAGCGTGCGTGCTGTCTCCAGTGCCATGAATGCCACGCGCTTCCCATGCTGGAGTACTTTGACCCCGACCAGATCGACGGCATCAGAGACGGCGAGCGTTGCTTCGCTCAGATCGACACGGTTAAAGTCACTCATCTTCTCGACACTCGAACTCGCTCAACGATCCGGGAAACGACCTCGTTTGTTTGCGCGGAATTTTCTGTTTCATAAAGGGGCTCTGTCAGTCTCTGCCGGGATGCGTGTTGCAGCCTAGGCAGGTTTTCATGGTAGAACTCGTACACTCCCCCCGTCAAGCAGACAGTGCAGAAGCAGGATCATTCTGCTGCGAGCAGTTGCGCATGGAACACGCTGGCATCAACAGCTCTTCCATTCTCACAGTATCCCGATACCGTGTGTTGATGCGCGATATCGAGTGACCGGGAGCGTCCTAAAAGCCGCAATTCTCACAGGTGCGACAGGTCGAGACACCGCAGTCATAAAACCTCATGTTATAGTGCAAATAATGCATGCGTGTTCCCTGCGCTCAATTAGGAAATATCTGGTAACGAATTGATTTGATTAGAAAGGAAGATATGAAAGCAAAGATTCTTGCATTTGGGCTTATAGCACTTCTCATTTTGGGAGCGTTCAGATTAAAGATCATCGCTACCGAATATTTTTTGAAAGTTACTGATGCCGAGACGCAAAAACAAGTTATGCAGGATTGCAGCAATTTGCCTTCTGCCATAAGTGAGGATATCAAAGACTGTGAAGAGGTCGTCAGAAACAACGGGGCGAAACGCGACTAGCTGCCAAGAATGGTAACGGGGATTTACTGAGTCGAGCATCTGCTTTGAGGAAGACCGGTCATCTGCTGATGCCGATTTGCGCCGCCGAAGCGGATCGTGGCTGGAGTTGCTGGCTACGCTAGCGCGTTGGCTTGGTTATTCTTTCCAAAGGGTCTTTAACAGGCGCTCTCGATATTTATAAATAAGGATCAATGTGACTGGCCACAACATGGCAATTATTCCTCCAAATAAAATAACGCTCGTCACCATCTCCAGAAGCGACAATCTTTTTTTTCTGAAGATGGTCACCCCAATCGCGCATACGGCGCAGAAAGTAAGAATCGCCCCAAAGGTATACAGCTCAGAATTAAATAGCATGTTGGTTTAGCATAAGATGCTTAATATTCGTACCACTAACATTTGCTACAGATGCCGCTCCATCAGTTTTTTCACGGCCTTGCCGCCAGCATAACTCAACCATGCATTAAATGTCTCAGTTGCGCCGGTTTGTAACCCTGGCCACAGACTGAAAAGTGCCAGGACCGGTCATTGATATTTCTCCCCGAAAACAGACAGTCAGACACGCTGGGTGTATGCTGTCGCTCTCTATACATAATGCTGCTTTTCACGAAAATTTAATACTGTTTAGAATTCAGTACAGCTGTTATAAAACCAGTCAGCAAGCCGTTTTTAGCGCAATTCACTACGCCGAGTTAGGGTGCAGGTGTCGGAGTTAGGGCGCAAAGCTGTCTCCCTATAACAAAGTTGGACGGATTGACCATGGACACACTCGCAATCATTAGAGATAAAGCAGAGCGACTAGCGCAGTTGCTGCCGAAGAGTGGCATCCTGTCTGTGGTAAGGCACATTGAAATGGCTGAGCGCCATTTCGACGTTGCGCGCCGAGATGCAGAGTCGGATTTATTCGTTGATGTGATTTATCGAGCCAATCACACATTTGAAGGCATACTTCGCGAGGCCTACGCAATTCTTGCTGGGCAAGATTCCTCTGGAAAGAGCGCATATGAGATTGAGCAATACCTATCCAAGAACGCGGTATTCCAAGATCGTGTAATGGATCTATTTACGAACTACCGTTCTAAGTGGCGGAACCCATCAACCCACGACCATGTCGCTACATTCTCCGAATCAGAAGCATTCCTTGCAATTCTGAGCGTAACTTTGTTTTCTGGAATTCTTATGGATCAAATGATCGCGTGCCTAGCGTTCGAGCAACAGCAGCGCCGCCTAGCTATAAAAACAGATGAACTCCGGAAGGTAGTGATCCAACACAGCGGCGAACCGATTCTTGACAGAGTCACTTTCCTCTTGCAAACATTTGCTGCCGACCCATCTCTTCCAGCAATGGACACTGAAATTGAGTTTGTCGCCGCTGTGCGTGCGTTCTTAAGCACGGTAGAACCTAACATTGAGTTGGTGGAAGAACCCATACTCCGGGATAGCATGGGGACTTTGCGCCCCGACCTCCTCCTGCGCCAAGGAAAAGAAGTCTTGGTGGTTGAGCTTAAACGTTACAGACGTTGGACAATCGATAATCAGCGTACAGCTTTCGATCAGGTTCGCCGCTACGTTGATGCTGCTCAAGCAATAGGAGGGATTCTGGTTCTCCTTCCGTCAAAAGATGCTGTCCAAACCGACGAGCGATATTACCAGGTGCTCTCTGAAATCATTGATGATGACAAGATGATTGTTACAGTGAGGATTCCTCCACGGTCGAAAACCGTCCAACCCGGCAGTCAAGAGGGACTGCGCTAAAGCGCAGCCCCTTACTTTTACGTTGGGCGAACTGACTGAATTACTTTGACGCGGAAAGTGTGGCATGAGCAGAGCACAAGAGCTAATCGACCTTCCGACTGAGAGCCTTTCTGTCGAGTTGAAGCAATGGATCGACCCAGACTCTCCCGAAGGAATTGCGAAGATCGCGCGAGCTGCTTTGGCGTTTCGGAATTTTGGTGGAGGATATCTTGTAATCGGGTTCTTGGACAGCACCCTCGCTCCGGATACAGCCAATGTCCCCTTGGATGTTCACAGTGCATTTCACCTCGACAAAATCCAAGGGCTTGTGTCGCGTTACGCTTCAGAACCCTTCGAGATCACAGTATCGTTCCCGACCCGCGGAGAGCAGGCATATCCTGTAATAGAGATTCCCACAGGAGTCAAAACACCGGTGGCAGCAAAGTCTGACCTGATCCACAACGGTCACAAGTTAATTGCAGCCGACGACATCTATGTAAGAACTCTGAGGTCCAACAACACACCAAGTACCTCGAAGGTGGGATGGAAGGATTGGCCGAAGGTCATAGAGGTGTGTTTTGACAACCGGGAAGCGGACATTGGTCGCTTCTTGCGTCGTCATTTGAGCGGCGTAAATCTGACCGTACTGCAGGAACTATTAGGCGGACTTACACAAGGTAGTGAACCAGTACCGACGGCCGAAGAGTTAGCGAGGGGGTTACTTCAAGAAGGGAACACCAGATTTCAAGCGGCGTTGTCTCAGCGAAACATCGAGCTTCCTCAGCATGGCACGTGGGAGGTTGCTCTCGTAATAAGCGGGGCTGTCGGGCAGTTCGCAGCGAATCCGGATTTTCTCAATCTCTTGGATTCAACCAACCCCGACTATACCGGGTGGCCAGTTTGGCTCGATAGCCGAGGCTTCACCGACGCACAATCGCACCCTTACGTCCTCGACGGAGGATGGGAGGCGCTTATCGTCGACTTAGATGCCGGATGGTCGAAACACATCGACTTTGAGAGATTTGACCCGCAGGGTCATTTTTACCTTCGGCGCGCACTCCAGGACGACATTACGGGCTCCGAGCAAGCCCCCGCCCCTATGAGTGCAATTGACTTTGCATTGCAAGTTATTAGGGTTGCTGAAGCTCTTGCGGTTGGGGCTGCGTTCACGAAGGCAATGTCGACTGATCCGGAGAAGACCGTCGCGACATTTGCGCTACGCTGGACCCGATTGAGAAATCGGGAGCTAGATTCCTGGGCCAACCCAGAGCGATACATCTCACCGGGTCGCCGAGCGCATCAGGATACGGTGGTGTCGTCGGTCACGATACCGGCCGACATCGCAATATCCGGCCTAGATGTCTTTGTAGCCAAGGCACTTGGTCCGCTATTTGAGGTATTTGATGGATTTGTCCTTGGGCAAGCCGTTTATGAGGATCTGACCAAACGGCTCATTGAAAGAAGGCTCTAGGTGAGGTGCATGGTTCGCCCAACCCATCATTCCACCGGACCTACGCGAAAAGCCGTGCAGGCCGGTAAATTCAAACGTTAGGCCCTTTAGGAAGTCGGATTCCACATGAGCGAAATGGAAAAAATTGCCGAAGAATTAAATCGTCTGTCTGCGACGCATCCAATCGGATCGCTTCAGGATATTCGTCAGGAGCTTAAAGGACTGTCTCGGCGTGCAGCGAGAAGTATCTTTACGGCGCAATCCATTCAAGATGACTACGCATTTCATTTGGGCGGGCGGACAGAGCTACAGTTCAATGTTGGCTGGGAAACAGTTGATGGGGTTCGGCGCTTTCGGCATGGCGTCGCGTTCTCCCTTGAGCCGAGTCAAACCCTCCCAAGCATTGATCCGCTCCTTCCAAAAATTGCCAGATTCAATGAGTTTATTCGCACATATCCTGACGAACTCGCAAGGTTCCGGATGTGGCACTACGACAACGATGTCAGGAGTGGGAGCTATGGTGTAGGTGAGATACCGTCTGAGTTAGCCAAACCCCATGTGTTCATATTTCTTGGGCATCTGGCGCCAACAAACGTCCCAGACCATGAGCTGGTGTTAAACGACTTTGACACGCTACTGTCCCTGTACAGGTTCGTTGAGGGTGCCGAAGAGTTTCCGTCCATCACTAGAAAGTCCGGCTTCAGTTTCTCGCCGGGGTGCTCAATTAAGCCATCGTTCACGCAGGTTAGTCTTCCGGAACGAATCCTAGATATTAATCTCCGCCACAATACCATTCAGTTGGCACTGTATGAGTTCTTGGCTAAGAAACACGGGGTCGGCTTGGTGGGCACAGAAATTCCGAGTGGCGCCGGCACTCGCCTTGATGTCGTTCTCAATGTCGGCGGCAAGTTTCATATATACGAGATAAAGACGGCGCAGTCAACGAGGGCATGTATCCGCGAAGCGTTGGCGCAACTTCTGGAGTATTCGTACTGGCCTGGTACACAAGAGGCAGAGCGCCTAATCATCGTTGGCGAGCCTGAAGCCAATGATGAATGCCGTAACTTCTTATCGGCACTAAGAAACCGCTTCTCGTTGCCGGTGTATTACTGTCAGTTCAAAGTAAGCAACGGCGAGTTAATTGAATAGGTGTGGTGCGGAAGGGCATAACCATTGGCTGCAGGGTCGACGGCCCCGAGCTCAAACGTTGACGGTCTGCTTTTGGAATCTCGACTGACTGCAACGTGTCGGTTTGCGACTGTCGCCACAAGCAGAACTGTGCCGGGAAGAGTCCTGAGCGAACCCGATCTGGCGGACGGGCAAGTCATCTGAATTATGCTGCAGATTGTTGCCTGCTGGCGCAGGACTGGTTAACGAAATCGCCAGGATTTAAATCATTTGACAAAGAGCTATACTGAGCTAGCTTTAAATAAGTTAGCGGGCAGAAAGGGGCGATCATGTCCATTCGATTTTTAGCCATGAGACACTTTTCGGGAGAGACGCCATGATATTACGGAAAACGTTGACACTGCTTTGCGTGCTTTTTGCCAGCGGTTGGGTGGCGACCGCCACCGCCCAGAACGTGTGGTGGATGCACGACATGCCGGGAGCATACTTCAACGATCAGGACCGGAAGCTCTACAATGAGATCGTTATTGATTTGCTCGACAAAGGCGAGAGCGGCGCGCACAAAGAGTGGAAGAACGAGGCCTCGCGTAATGGAGGCGAGGTCACTGTGACCGACTCCACCCGCAAGCTTGAAGGCAATCAATGCCGTTATCTGAAGATCTCAAACTACGCGTATAACGGCCTGAAGGAAACGACCAGGCGCGAGGCTTGCAAGAGGGCAGACGGCCACTGGGCGATCATCCGCGTGGTTCCGTAAGTCGATTCCTATAACAGGCCGTGTCTAGAGAGGGGCGGGCGCAAGAGCAGTGTGCGTCCGTTACCGTCAGCCTCAAGTGCCTACTCTTGGGAAACCCAACTGTCTTAAACGTGTTGGAAACGGAAGCTTGCATTCCCCGATAGCAGCCGTTGGCCTGCACAGATGGTGTACCCTGTAAAACCACGACAGTTTACTGGAGGCTCCTGATGAAGACGCTCGGAACTATCCTGATCCTCGCACTTCTGGCGGGGTGCGAACCCTCCTCCATAACAGACCAGTGTTTGCGCAAGGAGCTATTCTCCAAGTGTATGGATTTGTCGCCGGCCGACCCTACGAATACCATGTACCAAAACAGGGACGAGTTGGTGAGTTACTGTGAGAAAGCGTCTTCCTCGAGGAGCTCCCGTCCGCGCGACCAAGTCAAAGCGGAGTGCGCATCATGACTTGCCCGTCCACTGAATCGGGCTCCGCTCTGAGGAACCACTGAATAAGTCCCACGCGGGCGCGACGGTGGCTTTGCGGGATGGGATGCACGAAAGGCGAGGACGCGAATGGCCATTCCCTTCGCTACGAGCCTGACACCGCAGACCGCCCGCAAAGCCCCGTCCCGTAGGGTTGCGGCAAAATCTGGCACTTGCTGCGTTGCGCTCCTTGGCCTCGTAGCTGGCTACGACCTGCGTCGCGCGCCTTGCAATCATCCCGATTTTGACAGCAACGCGCTCCACGGAGGACTTGTTCAGTGGTTCCCTACGGCTTCTTGCAGGCGGTTCTCCACAGAAAATCGCCATAGCTTCCGGGCGAAACCGGCTCCCAATTACGGGGCTTGTGATCGGTATGCACTACCTCCCCTTTGCCCATATTGTCTTGTCAGAGTATAAAATCGTACGCAACGTCCGGATCTGTTTTTCCTTGCACTCGTACTCTTGCTGCTTCCTCATTGACCTGAACGATTTGCCGCCGGATACATTGGCCGCCTTGAAGTCACCAACCTCCCACATTATCACCTTGGTGCCAATTCTTTGAATGGTGGTGGGGTCGGCGTGGATGGTAATTATTTTGTCGCTGCCGATCTCAACCAACTGCGCCAGCGCACTACTGCTGGCAACAGCCAACAGCAGCATCAGAATAGCTCTACGCATGCAGCCCCCATACTACTGATTTAATCGTTTCAGGACCTGCGCGGCATTTTCATCCCCCTGCGCCGCAGCCAGGCGATACCACTTCACGGCTTCCTTCACATCCTTGGCTACGCCATGGCCATTGAGATACATCGCAGCCAGACTGGTTTGCCCATATTTATCTCCCTGCATCGCAGA
>JAPLQS010000081.1 GCA_026399575.1 Nitrosospira sp.
GCGCACGGTGGCATTGAGCCTTTCCGCCACTTCCCGCAGCAGCGCATCGCCCACCGCATGCCCCAGCGAGTCGTTGATGATCTTGAAATGGTCCAGGTCGATGAACAGTACCGCCGCCTGTTCCTGGCTGCGGCGGTCATGCGCCAATGCCTGACTGATGCGATCCTGCAGCAAATGCCGGTTGGGCAGTCCGGTCAGCATGTCGTGGGTCGCCATCTCCACGATGCGATGCTCCGCCTGCATCCGCTCCAGCCATCTTCCCAGGTCGCTGGCGATGATGTCGATCAGGCCCTGTTCCTCCGGCAGCAGAAACGGCTGGTTCTCGCTGTAGAACACCCGCAGCCAGCCGTGCGCCTTGCCCCTGACCGTGATCTGCGCCTGCAGTCCATGCGTCAGATCCGGGTGATGATCCTCGGTAGCAAAGCACGTGCCGTCGAGTTCGATCACGGCTGTGGCAATCTGCGGGAACTGCAGCGCCCCGCGCAGATAGGCAGTGATATTCTGGCAGAGTTCGTTCACCGGCAACGCCAGTTCCATGTCATGACGGATCGCGTGCAGGCAGACGCTTTCCTTCAGGCGTTCCTGCAGCGCCAGTTCCTTGTGCTTGCGCGCGGTGATGTCAACCCGCACCGAGAGGTAACCTGTTATCTTCCCGGATTTTTCCTTAAGCGGCACGATGGTCGAATCCACCCAGTAGAGCTGGTCGCTCTTGCTGCGGTTGCAGATTTCCGAGTGCCACACTTCGCCACCTGCGATGGTGGCCCACATGTCGACGAAGAAAGCTTTGGGGTGCGTGCCGGAATTGAGGATACGGTGGTCTTGCCCGATCAGCTCCTGCTCGCTGTAGCCGCTGACTTCGCAGAACTTGGGGTTGGCCTGCAGGATGCGGCCGCTGCGGTCGGTGACCGACACTAACGCCAGCTTGCCGACTGCCTCGATGTAGGCTGTCAGCTCGGCAGAAGAGTATTCGGCATTTTCCAGCAGATCCTTGCTAATCTTCTGTGCTGCCCGCTCCGATTTGACAAGTTTGCGTACCAGCGGCAACACCCGCCAGTACAGCAGCAGCATGCCGACAATTACCAGCAGGGCGAGATACAGTGCGATGGTTTTTATCTGCCCGGCGATCAGGCCGTACAGCTCTTCCTCGTCCAGCTTCAGTACCATGCCGAGGTTGTACTCACCCAGCGGCGCATGCGCCGCAATTACCGGCATCTCGCGGTAATCTTTCGCAGCTCTGACGCCGACTTCCCCTTTCAGCGCATAATCCATCGGCAGCGCCACGCCCCCGATCACGCGCGGTAACTGCTTGAATTCCACACCGCCAATCATGCTCAGGAAGCATGCCATCTTCTGCGCATCTGCTGCCAGCGGTTCGCACAGCATGAATTCGCCGGTGTTGCCGATCGCTCTTATTTCACCGAAGCTGCGGGTCAACTGCGGCAGGCTTTTTTCCGTCGTTACGCTGCCGATGCGGCGGCCATCCTGATCCAGCACATCCTTGCTGACACGCAGAATGAACTGCCCATCCCATGCCAGGGACGAGCCACTATGCTTATGCAGCGGCAGCAACGGCACCTCATTCCGGGAAAAACGGCCTACTTGTACCAATTCCTTGCCGCGCATGTCATAAACGGATGCCGCCGTGAATCCGGCTTGCGGCAATGAATCCACGTTGCGTTTCATATCATGCATGGCGCTGGCGTTGCCCGGCTGCGCATTGATCTGCTGCAGAGCCTGGATCAGAAAAGGGCGGGTGACCACCGCGCGCGTGGCCGCCAGACCTTCATCGATCTGGCTTTCAAACAGGCGCGCCTTGCCCTGCAACGCCACTTCCAGACCTCTGCCGAGCGTGGCTTCGATCTGTGGCCGCATCACACCATAGACCGCAATGCCTGCCGTCAGGGTCAATCCCGCCAGCAGCAGGCCGCCGGCAATACCGATCTTGTGGTCGTCACGTGTCAGAAACAAACAGCACTCCCTGATTTCTTATCCCCGCTTCCGTCAATATCACGGACAGCGGCAAGGATTCACAGTTTCCCGTGAGTCTGAGTGGGTATCATGCGGCCTTATTCAAGCGGCAGCGGCATTGCGGGGAAAGTATCCTCCATCGCATAACGTATATTATCGGCATCGTACCAACAAACTTTAGCCGCCGGCTCATCTTTGGCGATTTTGTGCGTACCGTCGCAGAACGGCTGGTTTCCGGAAAGCCCGCAACCGCAGATATATTTCGTTTCCGTACCCACTGTGACCGGGTAAGGACTGCTGCGCTCCCGCTTTACGATTCTTGCCATGATGCTTTGCTCCTTTGTAGTTGGGTGAGTAAAATCAGTTATGTCGTAACATCTTCCTGCTGCTGCGCTTCCGGGTAAGGATAGATGATGTTGAGCGCCACGCTTTTGCCGGCGGTCTCGACGATGCGCACATGCTCACGCCGCAGTTCGCGTGCATGCTGCAAACCACAGGAGTGCGCGATCATGTCGATTTCCTTGTTCATGTTTCTGGCGTAATTGGCGACACGCAGATACTTTTCCTCCACCACCAGTCCGCGCTGCAAGCGTTTGTTGTGGGTGGTGATGCCGGTCGGGCAGTCGTTGGTATGGCACTTCATGGCCTGGATACAGCCCAGTGAGAACATGAAACCACGCGCGGTGTTGATCAGATCCGCTCCTGCGCACAGCGCCCACGCCGCTTTCGCCGAGGTTACCAGCTTGCCCGCCGCGACCACGCGGATACGCTGCTTCAAATCCGCCTGCAGCAATGCATCCACCACGCGCGGCAACGCTTCGGCAATGGGCAGGCTCATGTGGTCGAACAAAGCCTGCGGCGCGGCGCCGCTGCCGCCTTCACCGCCGTCGATGGCAAGAAAATCCGGCGCGTATTCGCGGCCGCGACGGTTTACCGCATCGCACAGTTCATTGATGAAATGCCAGCCGCCGATGGCGGTCTTGACCCCCACCGGACGTCCAGTAAGGTCGCGAATATACGCAATTTTATCGAGCAATTCATCGATATTGCCAATGTCGTGGTGACGGTTGGGGCTGATGGCATCCTGATGCGCACGAATGCCGCGGATAGCGGCAATCTCATCGGTCACCTTGACGGCGGGCAGCATACCGCCCTTGCCCGGTTTTGCACCCTGCGACAGTTTTATTTCAAATGCCTTGACCACCTTGGCAAGCTCGCGCGCGCGCTCGGGCGAGAAATTGCCATCGTGATCGCGGATGCCATACTTGGCGGTGCCGATCTGCATGATGATGTCGCAATCGCCTTCCAGGTGAAAAGGCGAAAGCCCGCCTTCTCCGGTATCCAGCCAGCACCCTGCCTGTGCTGCGCCACGCGACAGTGCACGCACCGCCGGAACCGACAGAGCGCCATAGCTCATGCCGCTGATGTTGACTACGGATTTGGCTTCGAATGGCTGCTGGCAGAAACCTTCGCCTATCATGAGCGATGGCGTCGGCAACCGGTCTTCTTCCAGTACCGGGAAAGAGGCGTTGACGAAAATGATTGAACCGGGTTCGCGCAGATCGTTGGTAGAACCAAAGCCGACGATGCCCACTTCATTTTTTGCGTTCTTGTACACCCAGGTGCGGGTAGCACGGTTAAACGGCATCTCGTCGCGATCACCGGCAAAAAAATACTGGCGGAAGTATTCTCCCTGTTTCTCCAGGAAATAGCGCAGGTGTCCGATGAGCGGGTAGTTGCGCAGGATCGAGTGCTTGGTCTGGGTCAGATCACTGATCAGCCAGAACACGATGAAACCGGTCAGGATAAAGCCGAACAGGGTGCCAAAGCCATAGGACACTATACTCATTACGTCAGGCATGCCGCCTCCCTCATCGTATTCGGTTAAAATAACTGGTCGCGGTACACATGGTAAGCGAATTTCATGGGGATTTCATGGATTTAGCAGCAGAAATCGACCACAACGCCAGTCGGGCGCTGGCCGAAGATGTGGGTACGGGTGATCTCACTGCGCTCCTGATCCCTGCCGGGCAAACTGCCAGCGCCAGTATCATCAGTCGGGAGAGTGCAACGCTATGCGGCGTCCGGTGGTTTGAAGCCTGTTTCCGGCAGCTTGCACCGGAAACAAAAATATCCTGGTTCGCGCAGGACGGCGATGTAATCGCTGCCGGGCAAAACTTGTGTGAAGTGGCGGGCAATGCGCGCGCACTGCTCAGCGCAGAACGTCCCGCGTTGAATTTTCTGCAGACATTGTCAGCTGTCGCCACGCACACCCGGCGTTACGTGGAGGCTGTGGCCGGAACCAGAGCCGTGATCGTGGATACCCGCAAGACTCTGCCAGGCCTGCGACTGGCACAGAAATATGCGGTCAAATGCGGCGGCGGCGTCAACCACCGCCTGGGTCTGTACGACGGCATCCTCATCAAGGAAAACCACATCATCGCGGCGGGCGGCATTGCGCAAGCATTGCAGGCCGCCAGAGGAATCGCTCCACCGGGGGTATTCATCCAGATCGAGGTGGAAACGCTGGAGCAGTTGCGGCAGGCGCTTGCTGCCGGCGCAAAGATGGTTCTGCTGGACAACTTTGAACTTCCCCGGTTGCGCAGCGCAGTTGCTTTGACCACAGAACTGGCCAGCGGGCGCATCATGCTGGAAGCATCGGGAGGGATCACGCTGGAGAACGTGCGTGCGATTGCGCAAACCGGGGTAGACCGGATTTCCGTTGGCAGCCTCACCAAAGATGTAAAGGCAGTCGATTTATCCATGCGATTCTTGCTCCACCCAACCGGGTTATAATATTGTTCCTCACGGGGAATTAGATGCATTTATTTTCAACCATAAATCCGGTAATAGTTCTCCAGCCCATCCGCATACTCCTATGACCTGGGCCGCTTACCTCCCGACCTGGCCGCTGTCGGTCAGCCCGGCTCTGTGGCTCGCGCTTACCCTGGTAATTGCCGTACTGGTCGGCGAAGGGTTGATGCGTTATCTGCGGCTGCCACGCATTGTCGGCTATGTCGGCATCGGGCTGCTGCTGGGTCCCGCCGGCCTGAATCTGATCCCGGAACTGCCCGCTGCGGAGTGGCGACTGCTGGTCGATCTGGCGCTCGGCATCCTGTTGTTCGAGTTGGGCAGCAAGGTGAATCTGCACTGGCTCAAGGCCAATCCCTGGATAGCCGGCACCAGTCTGCTGGAAGCTGCGGCAACTTTTTCCGCTGTATTTGGACTGCTGCTGTGGTTTGATGTCGCGCACGTCACTGCTGCAGTGGTGGCAACCATTACCATTGCTACTTCACCCGCCATTGTGGTGCGCACGGTAACGGAATCCCGTGCTCACGGACAAGTCACTGAGCGCTTGCTGCTCATGACCGCACTCAATTGCATCTATGCCATTGTCTGCCACAAACTGGCAGTCGCTTTCATGCATGACGAAGCCGGCACCAGTCCGATCCACACGGTGCTGCAACCACTCTACCTCATTGGCGGGTCAGCGCTGCTGGGCTGGTTATTTGGCAGCGCTTTCAATTTTGTCCATCGCCATCTGGGGCGACACGAAGAAACTTTCTCTTTCCTTTTATTCGGCATGATTGCCATCGCAACCATTGTAGCTTCGACACTCATGCTCAGCCCGATGCTGGTGCTGCTGGCGGCCGGTCTGATCACCCGCTATCAGCGCCAGCGCCCGCGCACCTTTCTGCCACATTTTGGTTCTGCCGGTGCGGTTCTGGTTATATTGATGTTTACTGCCAATGGCATGGCGGCCAACCTCGATGGACTACGCGATAGCATGCTGCTGGTGGTGCTGCTGATCCTGGTCCGCACCATCGCCAAGCTGTTGCCGGTGCTGATGCTGGCAAGGCATAGCGGCATCAGCACGCAGCAGGCGCTGGCACTGGGAGTTGCGCTGGCGCCCATGTCCGGTCTTACGCTGCTGTTGACATTGGATACTGCCGCTGCTTTTCCTGCTTTTGCTTCGGGACCAGGGCTGGTGTTAATGAGTAGCATCGTGATACTTGAACTTGCCGGACCCATCCTGGTGCAAATGGCCTTGCGGGGAACCGGAGAAACTCTGGAGGAAAGAACATGAGCTTGATGCCCTTTGCCTCATCCCGCCCGTTAAGCATCGGGGTCGAACTTGAGCTGCAATTGCTCAATTGCAACGATTATGATCTGGTCTCCTCAGCACCCGATATGCTGCGTCAAATAGCAAGGCAGACACACCACGGGGAAATAAAACCCGAAATGACCCGCAGCATGATTGAAATCAATTCCTCGGTGCAATACCAATATGCTGCGCTGGTCGAGGAGTTGCGCTCCCTGCGCGATACCGTGGCCGATGCCGGCCACTTTCTCAATATTGCAGTAGCCGGCGGCGGCACCCACCCATTCCAGCATTGGAGCGAGCAGAAGATTTTTGACGCGCCGCGTTTTCATTATCTGTCCGACCTGTATGGCTATCTGGCAAAACAGTTCACCATCTTCGGCCAGCATGTCCACATCGGCTGTCCCGGTCCGGACGAAGCACTGCATCTGCTGCATATGCTGTCGCGCTATGTCCCGCATTTTATCGCGCTTTCCGCTTCCTCCCCGTTTGTGCAGGGGCACGATACGGGGTTCGCTTCAGCCCGCCTTAATTCCGTCTTCTCCTTTCCGCTCAGCGGACGTGCGCCATTCGTTTTGAACTGGGAGGATTTCGAGCGCTTCTTCAACAAAATGACCGGTACCGGCGTAGTCGAGTCGATGAAAGATTTTTATTGGGATATCCGTCCAAAACCGGAGTTTGGCACCATCGAAGTACGGGTATGCGATACCCCTCTTACTGTCGAAGTTGCGGCCGCCATTGCCTGCTACATCCAGGCAATGGCGCGTTACATCATGGTGGAACGACCTGGTGATCCACAGGAGGATGATTATCTGGTCTATACCTTCAATCGTTTCCAGGCCTGCCGCTTTGGGCTTGATGGAACTTTTATCGACCCCCGCACCCACGAACAGCGCAGTTTGCGGGAGGACATTGCAGACATGTTGCTGCGTATTGCCGATCATGCCGCAGAGTTGCAGGCTGAGGAAGCAATGGAGCAGATCCGCCAGATACTTGCTACTGGCAACGGCGCAAGCTGGCTGCGCCAGACTTACGCACACGAACACAATCTCAGCGACATGATGCAGCAACAAGCAAAATTGTGGATGAACGGTTAGAGACTCCCTCAACAATTAAAATGTCCCGCCCGTTACGCATTGGCCTATCGCCACGGATTCTGCACCACCCTCCGGCAGAGCTGGGTTTTCGCAACAAAACCCTGCAATACCTTGAGCAGAGCATTGCTCACTGGATCATGCGTCGCCATGCGCTGGCATTCATGCTGCCATCCATAGAAACCGGTGGCATGGAGCGCTCCAGCGTACGCGTACGCGATTATGTAGCGGAAATAGATGGCCTGGTACTGCAAGGCGGCGCCGATGTCAGCCCTACCTCCTACGGTGAAACGCCGTTACGTCCTGAATGGTCTGGCGACCGGGTGCGTGATCTGTATGAAATCGATCTATTCTGGGAATGTGTGGTGCAAGGCAGACCCGTACTGGGGATCTGCCGTGGGTTGCAACTGATCAACGTGGCACTGGGCGGAAGTCTGCATCAGGATATTGCCACCGATTATCCTGATGCCATCCCGCATGTGGATCAGGCACTCTATGACCGCCACCGCCATCCCATTCATATTGAAACAAACTCCGGCCTGGCACGGCTATACGGGGACAACCCGGAGCACCTGGTATCCAGCATTCATCATCAGGCAATCAAGCGACTGGGGAGAGATCTGACGGTCGAGGCGATCTCTGAAAGCGATGGCATCATTGAGGCCATCCGCATGCGCGGTGAATGCTATGTAACCGGTTTTCAGTGGCATCCGGAGTTTCATGCCGACACCACCGGACTACTCGATTCCGGTCCGATACTGGAAGACTTCCTTGCTGCCGCCAGGAAACAGCGCACATGAAGAGCCTCTAAGGAACCACTGAACAACAAATACCCCCGCAGGTGCAACGGCTTACTTGTTCAGAAATTCCATAAATCAGACCTGTTCGGCAATAAAAGCCTTGACCGCATCGGCATCGGCATCCATCACCACATATCGCTGCGGCAGGCTCTCCAGATTCTCGTAGCCGGGCGGACGTTCCGGCTCCTGGCCGATGGCTTCGATGATGCTCTCGGAAAATTTGACCGGCAGCGCAGTTTCCAGACAGATCAGCGGCACGCCTGCTTCACGCTGCTCCAGTCCCACTTTTATGCCATCGGCGGTATGCGTGTCCACCAGCACCCCGTATTGCTGATGCAGCTTGCGGATGGTGGCGATACGCGCCGCATGATTGCAGGTTCCCGATACAATACCGAAATCCTTCACTTTCTCCCATAACGGCGTATCGGCAAGATTGAAAGCAGCGCCCTTGTCCACCGCCCGCCACAGCTCTCTTATCTTGGCCGCATCGCGCCCGCTCAGGTCAAACATGAAGCGCTCAAAATTCGACGCCTTGGAAATGTCCATCGAAGGACTGCTGGTATGCTGTGTTTCGGCTGTGGTGCGCGGCCGGTAGCAGCCGCTGCGGAAAAATTCATCCAGCACGTCATTCTCATTGGTGGCAAGTATCAGCCGCCTGATCGGCAGTCCCATCATGCGCGCCACATGGCCGGCGCAGATATTGCCGAAATTTCCCGATGGCACAGCAAACGATACCTGTTCGCTATTTGAACGGGTGGCGGCGAAATAGCCCTTGAAGTAATAAACGATCTGCGCCGCGACGCGCGCCCAGTTGATCGAATTGACAGTACCGATATGGTATTTCTGTTTGAAAGCGTGGTCGTTGCTGACCGCCTTGACAATGTCCTGGCAGTCGTCAAATACGCCACGGATGGCTATGTTGAGTATGTTCGGGTCCTGCAGGGAAAACATTTGCGCGGTCTGGAACAGACTCATTTTTCCATGCGGTGACAGCATGAATACGCGGATGCCGTGTTTGCCGCGCATGGCATATTCCGCGCTGGAGCCGGTATCGCCGGACGTTGCGCCGAGGATGTTCAGCTCTTCCCCGGTTTGCGCCAGCGCGTACTCGAACAGGTTGCCCAGCAATTGCATGGCAATGTCCTTGAATGCCAGCGTCGGCCCGTTGGATAGACCCAGAATGTGCAGCCCCGGCGCCAGAGTCTTGAGCGGGGTGATGTCCTTGCTATGGAATATTCCGGCGGTATAAGTGCGTTTGATGATAGCGCGCAGATCAGCGGCAGGAATATCGTCGGCAAACCGTGCCATGATTTCAAACGCGAGTTGCGGATAGCTGAGCCTGCGCCATTTCTCCAGTTCAGCGGGGCCGACACGCGGATATGTCTCCGGCATTGCCAGCCCGCCATCAGAGGCCAGGCCGCTCAGAAGAATTTCGGAAAAGGTTTTTGGCGGCATGCCGCCGCGGGTGGAGATGTAACGCATGTTTTTCGCCGCAAATTTTATTTTTAATACCCTATGCGGGTCTACGCAGAATACGAATGAATTTTAACGAACTGGCGGATTGCCGTGAACTACCCGGCAAGGGAATGGGTTATCTTGCTCCAGCATCTGAATCCCTTCGCACCCTCCCAGGTCCGCCCGTCTTTTGTGGGATTATTTACTGTTCAACTCTTCCAGCCGGATACGCGTCACCTTGCCCGTCATCACTGGCAGTTTTTCTATTTTAGCAATGGCGGCATTGATGTTTTTTTCCACCGTCATATGGGTGAGCATGATGATGTTTACCTGATCCTCACCCTCGCTGGGCTCTTTCTGCACCATCGCATCGATCGAAATGTTCAAGTCGGCAAGTATGCGGGTAATGTCGGCCAGCACGCCCGGTTTGTCCAGTGTGCGCAACCGCAGATAATAGGAAGTTTCCACTTCCTCCATCGGCAGGATGGGGGTGTTCGACAGCAGACCCGGCTGGAAAGCGAGATGAGGAACGCGGTGTTTTGGATCGGCAGTATGCATGCGCGTTACGTCCACCAGATCCGCGACTACCGAACTGGCGGTGGGTTCGGCGCCCGCGCCGGCACCGTAATACAGCGTAGCGCCCACTGCATCTCCCTTCACCACAATCGCATTCATCACCCCTTCGACGTTGGCAATCAGTCGCCGCGTCGGGATCAGCGTAGGATGCACGCGCAGTTCGATCCCCCTGGGAGTGCGTTTGGCGATACCCAGCAGTTTGATGCGGTAGCCCAGTTCCTCTGCATAGCGGATATCCTCGCGGGTCAGCTTGGCGATGCCTTCGGTATAGACCTTGTCGAACTGCATGGGAATGCCGAAAGCGATGGCCGCCATGATGGTGAGCTTGTGCGCGGCATCGATACCTTCGATATCAAAAGTGGGATCAGCCTCGGCATAACCCAGCTTCTGCGCCTGTTTCAGCACCGTGTCAAAGGTCAATCCCTTGTCGCGCATTTCCGACAGAATGAAATTGCTGGTGCCGTTGATAATGCCCGCAATCCACTCGATGCGGTTGGCAGTCAACCCTTCGCGCAATGCCTTGATGATCGGAATGCCACCCGCCACCGCCGCCTCGAATGCAACCATCACCCCTTTCTTCTGCGCAGCGGCAAATATTTCGGTGCCGTGCGAAGCCAGCAGTGCCTTGTTGGCAGTGACCACATGCTTGCCGTTTTCAATGGCCTTGAGCGTCAACTCTTTGGCGACGGTATAACCGCCGATCAGTTCGATCACAATGTCTATGTCAGGATTGGTGACGATTTCGTTCGCATCGGCGGTGACTATGACACCCTCGCCTACGATTTTGCGCGCCTTCTCCACCTCGCGATCAGCCACCATCGTGATGACGATACCGCGCCCGGCGCGGCGCGTGATTTCCTCCTGGTTGCGCTTGAGTACCGCAAACGTGCCGCCGCCGACAGTGCCAATACCTAACAGACCTACGTTGATGGGTTTCATATTTTCAGCACAAAAAGAGAATCAGTTAGACACTAGGTTCCGTGCCGCTTGCGATAATGCTCAAGAAAATGGGCAATGCGTCCCATGGCTTCGGTGAGATCATCGCTGTTCGGCAGGAATACTACCCGCAGGTGGTCTGAGTGCGGCCAGTTGAAACCGCTGCCCTGCACCAGCAGGACCTTCTCTTCCACCAGCAAATCCAGCACAAACTGCTGGTCATCCTCGATCGGATACATTTTTGGGTCAAGCCGCGGGAACAGATACATCGCCGCCTGCGGTTTGAAGCAGGTAACGCCGGGGATGTCGGTAAGCAGCTTCCAGGCGAGATCACGCTGACGCATCAGCCGTCCGGTCGGCAACACCAGATCATCGATACTTTGGTAACCGCCAAGTGCGGTTTGAATGCCGAATTGCGCGGGCACGTTGGCGCACAGACGCATTGAAGCCAGCATGGTCAAACCGGCGATATAATCGCGGGCATGGTGCTTTCTGCCGGAAACTATTGCCCAGCCGGAACGGAATCCGGCAGCACGGTAATTCTTCGACAAACCGTTGAGCGTGACAAACAGCACATCATCCGCCAGCGAAGCAATTGAAGTGTGGGTGGCGCCGTCGTACAGCACCTTGTCGTAGACTTCGTCTGCATAAATGATGAGCTGGTGCTGACGGGCGATCTCGATGATCTCAAGTAACAATTCATCCGGATAGAGCGCGCCGGTCGGGTTATTCGGGTTGATGATGACGATGGCACGGGTGTTCGCAGTCACCTTGGCGCGAATGTCATCCAGGTCGGGCAGCCAGCCGGATTGCTCATCGCACACATAATGCCGCGCCGTACCGCCTGCCAGCACCACTGCCGCGGTCCACAGAGGGTAATCGGGCGCAGGAATCAGCACTTCGTCGCCGCTGTTCAGCAACGCCTGCATGGCCATGACGATCAGCTCGGACACACCGTTGCCGATGTAAATATCCTCCATCTGCACGTCACGGATATGCTTTTCCTGGCTGTAGTGCATGATCGCCTTGCGTGCAGCGAACAAACCTTTGGAGTCACAGTAGCCGGAAGCATCCGACAGGTTGTGAATCACGTCCTGCAGAATTTCCTCGGGCGCATCAAACCCGAACGATGCGGGGTTGCCGATATTGAGCTTGATGATGTAATGCCCGTCTTCTTCCATCTGCTTGGCGCGGTCGAGCACCGGCCCGCGAATGTCGTAACAGACATTGGCCAGTTTGCTGGATTTCAGTATCGGCTGCATGATTTGAATAAGAACCCTGGGCGGAAAAAAGCATCAACTAAGACGGAATTTTAATTCCACCCATTGTTTTCTGCTTTATCGTGACGCAAAAAAGATGTAATGTTACCCGACCCGCCAACCTGCCGCAAATGGAGACCTCAGTTGAAGCTGCATCTTTCCGGACTTTCCGAACAGAATATGTTCACCGGCTATGGCACCGGCTATGTCATGGTCAATCAGATGCGCTATGAACGCAGCCTGATTATCCTGCCTGACCGTATCATCGAAGATTGGCCAGCGCAGACTTTCGAGCAACTGGCAGTAGAGCATTTCGAGCAATTGCTCTCACTACAACCTGAAATAGTATTGCTGGGAACCGGCGCCACCCTGCGCTTTCCCCACCCCTCCCTGACAAGAATTCTGATTGCTGCAAAAATCGGTGTCGAAGTAATGGATACCAGTGCTGCCTGCCGCACCTATAACATCCTGACGGCGGAAGGGCGGCGGGTGGCGGCAGCGTTGCTGGTCTAGGGTCTGGTTTTATACATCACGGCGCAACATTGAAATTGCCAAACTCGGTGCGCACCCGTTTCCGCCAGTCTTCCAGCCAGCCGGGGAAATCCACAGCCGACATGGGCGCAGAGATGAAAGCCCCCTGCGCCAGATCGCAGCCGGTACGCTGCAGCAAGTCCCAGTCGTTTCGGTCCTCGACTCCCTCGGCCACCACTTCCATGCCCAATTGTCTCGCCAGAGCCAGACTGGCATCGTACATCGCCCGCAGCGTTTCGTTGCTCCAGGCGCGGTGCACGAACCCCTGATCGATCTTGAGTTCGTCGAAAGGAATGTCGCGCAACTGCGCCAGGGAAGAGTGCCCCGTACCGAAATCGTCGATCGAAAGGCGGAAGCGTTTCAGGCGCAACCGCGTCAGGATTTCAAGCGGAGCCCGCGTATCCTGCATCAAACGGCTTTCCGTCACCTCCAGCACTACCCTCTGCGGCGGCACGCCTGCCTTGGCCGCGAGGTCGACAACGAAATCGACAAAATCCAGGGACGCCAGGTTGTCCATCGAGATGTTAACGGCCACCCGTAATGTCAGTCCGGCTTGCTGCCAGACTTTTGCCTGGGCCAGCGCACTGGTCAGCACCGTGCGTGTCAGATCATTGATCAGTCCGTGCGCTTCCGCCACGCTGATGAACTGATCGGGAAATACCAGCCCATCCACGGGATGGCGCCAGCGCACCAGGGTCTCCACCCCCACCACTTCACCACTGGCAACCGCCACTTTGGGCTGGTAGTAATTGACCAGTTGGCCACTATCGATGGCAGCACGCAGCTCGTCTGCGCCATAAATTTTCTTCACTGCCGGCAGACTGCCCGGGGCGGGAGGCGTCCACTGCTCCAGCAGTGCGGACAGCACTTCCGGCTTGACCGGCTTGTGCAGGTGCCCGAGCACCTGAATTTTATGCGCCTGCACCAATTTCTCGGCAGTCTGCAGCATGCGTTCATCCTCGCCGCTGATCAGGATCAGGCTGCCGCTGTAGTTCCGTTCGACCAGGTGGCGCACGAATTCGATTCCGTCCATTTCCGGCATATTGAGGTCCAGCAGGATCAGGTTGGGTCGGGCGCTGACATCGTCTATCCGGGCCAGGGCAGCATGCCCGTTATCGCACAGCGTGACCGAGGTGAACCCCATGTTGGCCAGCATGCGTGCCAGCAGCTTGAGCATGAAAGGCTCGTCATCCAGCGCCAGAATCGTGACTGCAGATCTTTCAACCATGACATCTTCCCTTTGGACTAAGGCTGTGCCAGTACCACCTGATTGCGGCCTGCCTGTTTGGCCTGGTAGAGTGCCTTGTCAGCAGCATCTCCAATCGTGATCTCATCCCCGAAATGGGCAATATCGGCAACACCACAACTCAGGTTAACGGAAAACTCCTTGTCTTCACTCAAGTGAAGCAGCCGCGAGAAAGCCTCGCGGATGCTGTCCAGCACCTTCACCGCAGCGGGGCCGTCGGTGCCAGTCAGGATCACTGCGAATTCTTCCCCACCGTAGCGTCCGACGATGTCGGTTTCACGCAGCCGCTGTTTCAGCAACCGCGACAGGCTTTTGATCACGCGATCGCCTGCCGAATGGCCATAACTGTCATTCACTTTTTTAAAGAAATCGATATCGAGCATGGCAAAAGCCAGTGGCGTCTTCAGTCTGTGGGCACGCGCCACTTCGCGGCTCAACTGATCCTTGATGGAAGTGTGATTGAGCAGACCGGTGAGGCTGTCACGCACCATGTAAGAACGCAGTAACCGGGTACGCTCAATGCGCGACGCAACGGCAGAAACCAGATGTTGCGGCTCTATCGGCTTGACCAGGAAATCATCGCCGCCGAAACTTATGGCATCAAGCTGCTTATCGAAATCTTTCTCGGCAGAAAGATAAACGATGGGAATGCCGACAAAACCACCCAACTGGCGTATCACTTTTGCCAATTCGATGCCGTCGCATTCCGGCATGTAGATATCCATCAGGATCAGATCCGGATCAAACTCCAGCAGCGTTCCCATGATCTTCATTGGGTCGCTTACAGAACTGACCAGCATGCCCGCCTGTTCCAGCACAGCGGAGTGATAGGCAAGCATGGCAGCGCTATCATCCACAATCAGTACGCGAAAAGGCTGCTGCGGCTGGGACGAAGTCAACGCATCCAGTTCATCGATCAACTCGCCCGGATTGACCGGCTTGGTAAAGTATGCACGGCTCCCGGCACGCACCGCACCCAGGCGTGAGGCCAGATCATCGTATGCGGAAATGAATATCACCGGGACGGGCGCCACGCGCTCCTGCTGGACTTCTTTCATTGCCTTGACGCCCGCCAGCCTGTCTTCGGGGAAATCGATATCCATCAGCACGATCACATCGGGAGTTTGTTTCACCGCCAAGCGGAAGTTGTCCAGCCGGTTGAAAACACGCACCTCATAACCGAAATGGCGCAACTGCAGCGCCAGTTCCTGCGCCACTTCATGATCATCATCTACCACGAAAACCTGCTTGAGTCCCCTGGATACCGCTGCCGTTGCCGTAGTCTTCGCAGGGGCGGATACGGCCCTCTGAACGGGGCTGGCATGTGACGCGGCCTGCCGCAGATCTTCAATCTTTTTCTGTACCTGGGCACATTGCTGTTCGCTGGCAGGTGTCTTTAATTTCATTATCCCTTTCAGGATTCCTTCCAGATCGTGTGCCACCACGCTGATTTCGGCAAAACCAAAAGTCTTGCCGGAGCCGGCCAGACTATGCACCGTACGATGCAGTGCCTGCAGACCTTCCTCATTCCATTCGGCCTGCAACTGCCTCCACATCTGATCAATCTGATCAATCTTGTCCGGCAGTTTCGCCGCGTATGACTCCGCCAGCAAGCGCAGCTTTTCCTGTAATCCGGTGGCGGGATCGGTCATGATGGCACATCCAGCAGGATAAACCGTGTTGCATTCTGAATGTCCGGGCCATTCTTCGCATACGGTACCTGGATCAATTTATCCGCCATGCTTGCTCCTCCCGTGATGTTATATTCCGTTTCTCCGGCACCTTGATTGCAGTTTCCCACTCCCCACTTACCACTTACCACTTACCACTTACCACTTACTACTCACTGCCCACCATTTATCAACCGTTTTATCGTCGCCAGCAGTTGTTCGTTATCAGTGCGCGATTTCACTAACACCGCATCCGCCTTGGCAGATTCGTATGATCCCAATTCGTTCGCCGAAAATACCATCACTGGAGTCGGTGGCGAAGTGCTGTTCAAAACCGGCAGCAGCTCTGCGCCCGAGCCATCCGGCAAACCAAGATCAAGGATAACCAGATCGTAGCGGTTTCGGTTGAGCGATTGTTTTGCTTCAGCCAGACTGCCTGCCTGCTCCAGAAGTGCTGCATTTCCGACGATGCTTTTGACTATCTGGAAAATATCGTTGTCGTCTTCGACATGCAGGATGCTGGGCTGCCTGCCTGAAATCCGTCCCAGCGCCTGTTTTATCGACGATTCCAGCCTATCCGGGTTGATCGGCTTGCAAAGCCAATCAACCACATTAAATGCATCGCCGTTCAACTCCTTTTTTCCTTCCACCGCCGTGGCCGAAATCACCACGATAGGCAATTCTGCAGTCGCTGCTGTCTCGCGCAATTCACGGATCAGCGCGACACCGTCCTGGTCAGGCAATCCCAGATCAAGCGTCATCGCGGCATAGTCTCCCTGCGCCAGCATTTGCTTGGCCTGCGTCGCACTATAGGCAATGTCGGCGGATAATCCATGCTGCTGCAGCATCATGCGCAGCAGTGCGGCAATATCGTGATCATCCTCGCAGATCAGCACCCGCCTGGATGAAGATGGCTCTTGCTGGATATTTCTCATTCGATCAGGAAGGATTTTCCAGTCAGTCTCGTCGGAAACGGCAACAGCAGCCTGTTTCCATTCCGGAAACTCAATAAAGAAGGTTGTCAGCACATGAGGCTGCGAATCGAAACCGATGCTACCACCCATCCTCTCGACCAGCTCCTTGGTAATGGCCAGCCCCAAACCGGTGCCCCCTTTCTTGCGCGTATCCGAGGAGTCGGCTTGGGCAAATCTGGTGAATACCTGCCCCCGGAATTCATCCGAGATGCCGATACCATGGTCGCTTACTGCCACGCGGATGCTCGCACCATTGCGGATGACAGAAATATCGACCTTGTCACCCGCAGGAGAAAACTTGGCCGCGTTGGATAACAGATTGGCCAGTATCTGCATCAGCCGGTTGCCATCCACATTCAGCATTACGTCCGGCAGCTCATTCTTAAGCTCGTAGCGCACGTTGTATTGCTTGGCATAATCCTGGCTCGCTTCTACCGCCTGTTGCAGAAAAGGATTCAGCAGTACTGGTTGGAGCTGAAACTCAATTCTGCCGGCTTCGATTTTTTCCATATCGAGAATGTCGTTGACCAGTTGGATCAGACGTTCGCAATTTTTGCTGGCAATATCGATCAGGGTCTTGGCCTGCTCCGGCAGCACACCTGCAATACCACCTGTAACCAGTCCAAGCGAGCCGCGAATCGAGGTCAGTGGTGTACGCAGTTCGTGGCTGACAGTGGAAATGAATTCGCTTTTCATGCGCTCAATTCTGACACGCTCGGTGATGTCGCGTACGACTCCAGTGAATAGACGCCATCCCTTCAACTGCATTTCACTGACCGCCAGATCCATCGGAAAAGTCGAGCCATCCTTGCGCAGCCCAACCACCTGGCGGCCGATGCCGATGATTTTCTTGTGCCCGGTGCTGACGTAGTTATGCAGGTAACCATCATGCTCGCCATGATATGGTTCCGGCATCAGCATCTTGACGTTCTTGCCTATCACCTCGCTCACGTCATAACCGAAAATCCGGCACGCAGCCCGGTTCATCGATTCAACTGTTCCCACCTCGTTGATCGTGAGTATGCCATCCAGCACGTTGTCCAGAATCGCACTCAGCCGCGCTTCGCTGTCATGCACTGCCTGGAGAATAGACACCCGCTCGCTAATGTCACGTACGATCTTGGATGCACCCATGATTCTGCCGTTGGCATCAAGCATCGGAGAAATGGTCGCCGCAATGTCAATCAGCTTCCCGTCTTTCCTGACTCGGACCGTCTCAAAATGCTCGACGCGCTCGCCACGTCGAATGCGTGCAATGATCTGCGGTTCTTCATCAGCACGATTCGCCGGAATAAGCATCGCCATCGGCTGGCCTAACGCTTCTTGTTCGGTGTAACCAAACATTCGTACAGCGGCCGGGTTCCAGCTAGTGATGATGCCATCCAGCGTCTTGCTCATGATGGCGTCGTCGGATGAGGCGATGATGGCCGCATACCGCGCCTGCATTAACGCCAGTTCCTCTGCGCTACTTTTTTCTTCATCAGACAACGTCTCTAACATATCGTTTTTCTCACCTATGACAATTCAAGCAGACAGGCGATATGCCTGTCACCGTCTAGCGCCGGAAAATTCAATGATTCTGTTTCTATTGCTGGGTAAAGTCAAACCCGATATGCGGTCGGAATCCCGCTCAATTCGCATAATCGGTTTGGAGGTACGAGCGTCACCTGGCTCTTATATTACGGGAAAATCAGAGAAGAAAAAGAATTGAACGGCAGCATCCGGGGATTGGATACAAGGATGCGAGCTAATATAGAAAATGGTGGTCCGCAACTGCTCAGCACCGGAGGTGCTGGGCAGTATCCTGGTTGCTTAATGACTGAAAAAACTTTGACGCACAAGTACGGGCAGATGCTGCACCTTACTCTTCCTCATCCTCGTCCTTCTTGACTTCCTTCAGCACCAGCTTCTTTTGCGTGCGGCTGGCATTGAGATCGGTCTCGGCCACCGCCTTGTGCACCAGGTTCTGGTGGCAGTCGATGCAGGTCGCACCTTCCGTTTCCATCTTC
>JAPLQS010000008.1 GCA_026399575.1 Nitrosospira sp.
ATGGAAATTTCATCATCCACCTGGCGCGCCAGCAGGCGCTCATCCACGCCTTCATAACGTCCGCACAGCAGTATAACCCCCGACAGCTTGCCTAACTCCATCACCACAGCCTGGTTGAGGAGCCGTCCCTGGGGGGAAAGGTAAATCACTTTCGTCCCGCTGGTTCCTTCTGCTGCCTGTCTTGCCTTGGCTGCGCTGATCGCCTTTTCCAGCGGTTGCGCCAACATCACCATGCCGGGGCCGCCGCCGTAAGGACGATCATCTACCGTACGATAATCATTCTCGGTGAAGTCACGCGGATTCCACGTGTGCAGCCGGTAAATCGCTTTTTCCTTTGCCCTGCCGGTTACGCCATATTTGCCGATGGCGTCGAACATTTCCGGAAACAGGGTGACGACATCGAATTCGAAAGGCATGGCTAGTAGTCAACGCCCCAATCCACCGTCATCCGGCAAGCTGCCAAATCCACTTTCACGATCACTTGAGCGACAAATGGAATCAGTCTTTCCACCGCACCCTCTTTCTGATTCTGCACCTGCAGTACATCGTTGGCGCCAGTTTCCAGCAATCCGGTTACTTTTCCCAGTTGTTCGCCTTGTAGATTAACCACTTCAAGGCCGATTAAATCCGACCAGTAGTAACCATCTTTACCGTTTTTTGGCAAGGTCGGCAGCTGGCTGCGAGGGATCGCAATCTGCAGCCCTTTCAGTTGCGCTGCTGCAGTACGATCAGCGCATTGTTCAATGGCAGCGGTCAGCATCTTGCCATGAACATTGCACTCGCTAATGTTCACCTGGCGCCATTCGCCATCACCCTTGCCCAGCCACCACACCGGGTAGTCAAGCAGGCCATCCACATATTCGGTAAAGGGTAAAACCTTGATCCAGCCCAGCACGCCAAAGGGGCCGGCAATGCGCCCCATCACCACCATCGGTTCGGCTGTTTCGCCTGGCTTAGCTGCTTGTTGCGGCTTGTTGTTTTGCGCCAAACTGCTTGACCAGCCTTGTCACGGTGTCGGATAGCTGTGCACCCTGTGATTGCCAATGAGTGACGCGATCCAGTTGTACGCGCAATGCTTCCTCACCCGCGGTTGCCCTGGGATTATAAAAGCCGATGCGCTCAATGAATTTTCCGTCACGGGCGTTGCGGGAATCCGCCACCACCATGTTGTAAAACGGACGTTTCTTGGCGCCGCCCCGCGCCAGTCGAATAATGACCATGTCTGTGCCTATACCTTATGAAGGTCCGAAACCGAAAAGGGTGTGATTTTACGGCAATTTTCCCGCTATTAGCAAGCAATAAAGCAATTGCCGAAAATGGAGGGCAGCGAGAGCGCACAACAATTTACGCTGCTGGGGCTAGTGCGCTTGCTCCCAATTCGGCCCCACACCTGTTTCCACCAGCAGCGGAACATCAAGCTGGGCAACGCCGCCCATGAGTTTCGGCAACTCATGTTTTACCGTATCGATTTCGCTGTTGGGTACTTCCAGCACCAGTTCATCGTGAACCTGCATGACGAGTTTGCTGCGCAGCTTTTCCCGCACCAGCCAGTCGCGCACCGCGATCATGGCGAGCTTGATGATGTCCGCTGCAGTACCTTGCATGGGCGCGTTGATGGCAGCGCGCTCCGCGCCTTGCCTGCGGTTGCCGTTGGGGCTGTTGATTTCCGGCAGCCACAGCCTGCGGCCGAACACGGTTTCAACGTAGCCGTTTCTTTTGGCGGCCTCCCGGGTGCGTTGCATGTAATCCGCCACGCCGGGGTAGCGCGCAAAATAGCGGTCCATGTAGGCGCGCGCGGCAGCGCGCTCGATTCCCAGTTGTGAGGCGAGACCGAATTCGGACATGCCGTAGATCAAGCCGAAGTTGATGATCTTGGCATAGCGGCGCTGCTCATTGTCCACCGCTTCCAGTGGCACGCCAAACACTTCGGCAGCAGTGGCGCGATGGATGTCTTCGCCCGCGGCGAAGGCCTGGAGCAGTCCTGCGTCCTGCGCGATGTGCGCCATGATGCGCAGCTCGATTTGCGAATAGTCGGCAGAGATGATGCTGTGACCCGGCGGCGCGATGAACGCTTCACGGATACGGCGGCCTTCGGCGGTGCGCACCGGAATGTTCTGCAGGTTGGGTTCGTTGCTGGCGAGCCGTCCGGTCACTGCCACCGCCTGGGCATAATTGGTATGCACTCGCCCGGTATTGTCGTCGACCATGCGCGGCAGCTTGTCGGTATAAGTGGATTTAAGTTTGGCGAGACTGCGGTAATCGAGCAGGATTTGCGGCAGCGGATAATCCAGCGCCAGTTGTTGCAGCACATCCTCGTCGGTGGAAGGCGCTCCACCCGGCGTTTTCTTGATGACGGGAAGTTTGAGTTGGTCGAACAGGATTTCCTGGATCTGCTTGGGTGAATTCAGATTGAACGGCTGTCCGGCGATGGCGAATGCCCGTTGCTCCAGCAGCAGCATTTTCTCGCCCAGTTCACGGCTCTGGATTTCCAGCAGCTTGATGTCCAGCAATACGCCGTTGCGTTCCATTTCAAACAGCACTTCCAGTACCGGCATCTCGAGCGTGCGGTAAACATGATCAAGTTTGGCATCACTGGCAATTTGCGGATGCAGGTGCTGATGCAGTTGCAATGTGATGTCGGCATCCTCTGCCGCATATTGCGTCGCGCGCTCAATCTCCACCTGATCAAAACTGATGCGGCCGGCACCCTTGCCGGTCACTTCATCGTAACTGATGGTCTTGATGCCCAGGTGGCGCAGCGCGAGGTTGTCCATGTTATGCGGACGATGGGATTCCAGCACGTAGGATTGCAACAAGGTGTCATGGACGATGCCGTTCAATTGCAAGCCATGATTGGCAAAAATATGCTTGTCGTATTTGAGGTTCTGTCCCAGTTTTGGTTTGGCCGGGTTTTCCAGCCAGGGTTTGAGCGCATCCAGTACGAGACTGAGCGCCAGTTGTTGCGGCGCACCGGCATAGCGATGGGTAAGCGGCAGGTAAGCGGCGTGATGGGGTGTGATGGAAAACGAGATGCCGACAAGTTGTGCCTGCATCGGATCCAGGCCGGTGGTTTCGGTATCCACTGAGACCAGAGGTGCGGCATCGATAAGTGCGAGCCATTCGTCCAGTTGGGACTGGGTGAGTATGGTTTGGTAGTCAGCGGGGGCTGTTTCAGCAGAAATTTGCTGGCGTGCAGTAACTTCCTGATATCCGGCGGCGGAAGACACGGGGTCATTCCGTTCCGCGCCTGAGTCCTGGCGCAATTCCCGCAGCCAGGTTTTCAAATCCAGCCGCTCATACA
Organism: Nitrosospira sp.; assembly: GCA_026399575.1. Taxonomy (GTDB): domain Bacteria; phylum Pseudomonadota; class Gammaproteobacteria; order Burkholderiales; family Nitrosomonadaceae; genus VFJL01. The sequence goes on from JAPLQS010000008.1 coordinate 3,302, forward strand.
ATTCTGCAAGTTTTGCCGTATCCTGCGGTTTCAAGCCAAGGTCATGCAACCCCAGCGGTAGCGCCACATCGCACTTGATGGTGAGCAGTGCGCGTGATTTGTCCAGCCAGTCGAGCGCCTTGCGCAAATTCTCGCCTACCGCACCACCGATTTCACTGGCATGGGCGATGATGTTGTCCAGCGTGCCATATTGCGTGAGCCATTTTACTGCCGTCTTGGAACCAACTTTCTCCACGCCGGGAATGTTGTCGGCGGTATCGCCGACTAGTGCCAGATAATCAAGCATGCGCGCCGGCGGTATGCCGAATTTGGCAAGCACCCCGGCCTCATCGAGGATTTCGTTATTCATGGTGTTGACCAGCGTTACCTGCGGGTTGACCAGTTGCGCAATATCCTTGTCGCCGGTGGAAATTATGCAGCGCATGTTCTCATGCCCGGCTTGTTTTGCCAGGGTGCCGATCACATCATCTGCTTCCACTCCGTCGACTATCAGCATCGGCCATCCCATGGCGCGGATGCACTCATGCAGCGGCGCGATCTGCGCTGCAAGATCATCCGGCATGGGCGGGCGGTGCGCCTTGTATTCGGGATACAAGTCATCACGAAAAGTCTTGCCTTTTGCATCAAACACGCACGCGCTATAATCAGCCTGGTAATCCTTGTGCAAACGGCGCAGCATGTTGAGAACGCCATGAATCGCACCGGTCGGCTCATTGTGGCGATTGCGCAAATCCGGCAGCGCGTGGAAAGCGCGATACAAGTAGGATGAACCGTCAACCAGCAGCAGTGTTTTCATTCAATTCTTCTAAAGGTTTCCGCATGAGCGCACAAGATAAACTAGCCAGCACCATGACCGCTGACCTGCTGGAGAAGTCCTGGTCGGCAAAAGAGTCCTGGCGCGTGTTCGGGATTATGGCAGAATTTGTCGAGGCGACGGAGCGCCTCAACTCGATCCAGCCTGCAGTAAGCATCTTTGGCAGTGCGCGCACTCTTCCCGATCATCCCCACTACAAGCTGGCCGAGCAGATTGCACGGCAATTGTCCGATGCGGGTTTCTCGGTGATTTCCGGCGGCGGTCCCGGTATCATGGAAGCCGCCAACAAGGGTGCGTATTCCGGCAAATCACTCAGCGTCGGCCTCAATATTCAGCTTCCGCACGAGCAGCACAGCAATGCTTACCAGGATGTCAGCCAGACTTTCCGCCATTTCTTTGCGCGCAAATACATGTTTGTGAAATTTGCCACCGCCTACGTAGTTATGCCGGGTGGATTCGGCACACTGGACGAATTGATGGAAGCGCTTACGCTGGTACAGACCGGCAAAACCCGGAAAATGCCGATCATCCTGGTCTGCTCGGATTTCTGGGGCGGCATGCTCGACTGGTTCCGGCAGTTGCTGGTAGCCGAGAACATGATCTCTGCGGAAGACATGGATCTGGTACAGTTGATCGATGAACCCCATCAAGTGGTGAATGCGATCTTCCAGTATTACGAAACCCGTGGCTTCGAGCCTTCGGCAGCGGAACGGGAAATTCAGCTCAATCTATAACGGTGCGGGTCATTTCAGCTAGAATAAACGTATTGATCCAGCCGGGAGCCATCATGCGTCGAATAATTCTTGCACTGTTGTTGAGTCTTGCGCTGCCGGCGGCGGCGCAGTCCACTCCACCCAAGAAACTGGTGCCGATACCGGAGCCGCCAGAGTTGCCGCTGCCGCCGCCATCGGCCGGCTCAGAGCAGGATGCTTCGCTGGAACCACAGGTTACCATTATCAAGCGCGGGCAGGACACGGTCGAGGAATATCGCAGCAATGGCCGACTTTATATGATCAAGGTTACTCCACGTATCGGTTTGCCGTATTACCTGATTGATAACCGCGGTGATGGTACGTTTGCCACCCGCAGCGATATGGATCAGGGCATACGTCCGCCGATGTGGGTAATACACCAGTTCTAAAATTTCCATAAAGGACGGGGAAGGGGGCGCGGCGGCTCATGTCACGTCTTCCTTCCTATTCTCCCTACTCATGTCTGTTTTTACCACTGTCACCCAAGAGCAGCTTTCTACCTGGTTGAGAAACTATTCCCTCGGTACGCTGCTTGATCTGCAGGGAATCTCCTCAGGTATCGAGAATACCAATTATTTTGTTACCACCAGTCACGGGAAATATGTTCTTACCCTGTTTGAAAAGCTGACTGCATCCGAACTGCCCTACTACCTCAACCTGATGGCGCATTTGTCACGCCACGGCATTCCCTGCCCCAGCCCGGTAGCCAATATCGACAACAGATTTCTTGGCGAGCTGAACGGTAAACCGGCGAGCATCGTTACCTGCCTGCCGGGAAAATCACAGGAACATCCCACCCCCGCGCATTGTGCCGAAGTCGGCGCGTTGCTGGCAGACATGCACTTGTCCGGTCTGTCTTATCCCGGAAAAATGGAGAATCCACGCGGGCCGAAATGGTGGAAAACCATCGCGCCTGATGTCATGCCCTTTCTTGCGGCAGAGGAAGCGGAGATGCTCAAGGAGGAGCTGCGTTTTCAGTCCGCATACCATTTTGAAGATCTGCCGCGTGGCGTGATTCACGCAGATCTGTTCCGTGACAATGTATTATTCGTTGATGGCGCCATCGGTGGCGTGATCGATTTTTATTTCGCTTGCAATGATGTGTTGCTGTTTGATCTTGCCATTGCTGCCAATGATTGGTGTCTGACGGAAAGTTGCGAACTGGATGAGGCGCGTCTATCATCCCTGATCGCAGCTTATCATCGCACCCGTCCGCTTGCCGCCATTGAACGCGATGCCTGGCCGGTGATGCTGCGCGCCGGGGCTTTACGCTTCTGGATGTCGCGGCTGTATGATTGCCATTTGCCGCGCATGGGAGAGCTGACTCATGTCAAGGACCCGGCCCATTTCGGGCGCATACTGAAAAATCATTCGACATCCTGCTTCGAGCTGGCACAGATCTGGATTTAGGGAACCACTGAACCAGTCCTCCGTGGAGCGCGTTGCAGGTAAAATCGGGATGATTGCAAGGCGCGCGACGTAGGTCGTAGCTGACCTACGAGGCCAAGGAGCGCAACGCAGCAAGCGCCAGATTTTGCCGCAACCCTAGGGGGACGGGGCTTTGCAGGCGGTCTGCGGTGTCAGGCTCGTAGCGAAGGGAATGGCCATTCGCGTTCTCGCCTTTCGTGCATTCCATCCCGCAAAGCCGCCGTCGCGCCCGCGTGGGACTGGTTCAGTGGTTCCTTAAGCAGCAGATCGCCGGAGCAGGAACGGACGGCGAGTATTCGCCCTATTGGAGATACGAAAAATGGAAGCCAGGCAAGTTAATGCGAAGCAAGGATGGCAATGGATCGTGAACGGTTTCTACCTGTTTCTAAAAGCCCCGCTGGCCTGGATGCTGCTGTGTACTACCTTGCTGCTGATCGCAGCCACGTTGGCACTGATTCCGATGGTGGGACAGTTTTTTTTCACGTTGCTTTCACCATTATTCCTGGCCGGGTTGATGATGGGGTGCAGGGCGCTGGAGCGAGGTGAGAAACTGGAGATTGCCTATTTGTTTGCAGGTTTCAGGAAAAATCCCGTTCCGCTGATCACCGTGGGAGGAGTTTATCTGGTGGGGCAGGTGCTGATCCTGGGCGTGGCCATGCTGCTCGGAGGCAGTGTGATGATGGATTTGCTGATGAACGGGAAAAGAGTCGATGAGAATGAGTTGAGGGGTGTCATGAGCAGCGGTCTTACTGCCATGATGGTAGCACTGGCGCTGTCCATCCCGCTGATGATGGCGGCCTGGTTTGCGCCATTGCTGGTGGCATTCAAAGAGATGCCCGCACTGGCTGCGATGCAGCTAAGTTTTCTTGCCTGTCTGAAGAACATCATACCGCTGCAGCTTTACACCATCACGATGGTAGTACTGGCGGTGATTGCCGCAATGCCCTACGGTCTGGGATTCTTCGTGCTGGTACCGGCACTGTTCGCTTCACTCTACGCGAGCTATGAGGATATCTTTGTGGATACAGTCGAGCCGACATAACCCGACGAGCTGTTTCCGACCATTCCTCTTTCAGGCGGGAACCAGCTTGGCATACTCCAGTGACAGCCACTTTGTTCCGGCGTGACTGAATTTCACCTGGACACGCGCATCTGCACCCTGACTTTCGCAACTGACAATCACACCCGCACCAAACTTGGCGTGAGTTACATTCTGCCCCACGCGCCATTGCGCTGCTTCCGCATCCCGGACACTCGTGCTGTGATCCTGCATGCCGAATGCGGACTCCCGTATTGCCACGTTCGGCTCCCGGTTTCTGCTTTCTGTTGCCTGGTTCCGGTACCCTGCTCTCTGCACCGGCTGTAGCCATTTCAGCAGGTTATCCGGAATTTCCTGCAGGAAGCGCGATGGAACATTGTAGCGAGTCTGGCCATGCAGCATGCGGCTCTGGGCGAAACTCAAATACAACCGCCGCCGCGCACGGGTCAGGGCCACATACATCAGGCGCCGCTCTTCTTCCAGGCCACCCGCTTCGTTACGGCTGTTCTCGTGGGGAAACAGGCCTTCCTCCAGTCCGCTCAGGAATACAGTATGAAATTCCAGCCCTTTGGAAGAATGCACCGTCATCAATTGCAGTGCGTCCTGACCGCTGCCGGCCTGATGCTCGCCTGCTTCCAGCGAGGCATGGGCAAGAAATGCCGTGAGACTGTCGTCTTCGGCTTCATGCACGAAGCTGGTGGCGGCATTGATTAATTCGTTCAGGTTCTCCAGCCGGTCAGCCCCTTCACGCTCGGCACGATAATGTGCCAGCAGTCCGCTATGCTCGAGCATATGTTCCACCACCTCCGGCAGCGGTAACCCTTCGCAGTCTTGGCGCAGCTTCTCGATCAGGGCAACAAAGCTCTCCATACCTTTCTTCGGTTTATCCGATCCCTTGCCCCTGCCAGGTGGCGCCTTGATCTCCGCATCCTGAATGAGGGTTGCCCCATCGCAACAATTCTGCCGCATCGCTGCCCATAACCCCCCTCCCTGGCGCTTGGCTTCATCTTGCAACTGTTCCAGGCTGCGCGCGCCAATGCCGCGCAATGGAAAATTGATCACCCGCAGCAACGCATTGTCATTGTCGGGGTTGGCAATCAGCCGCAGGTAAGCCAGTGCGTGCTTGATTTCCTGGCGTTCAAAGAAACGCATGCCGCCATATACCCGGTAAGCCAGTGCAGCATTGAACAGGGCATGTTCCAGTACCCGCGACTGGGCGTTGGAACGGTACAGCAAAGCCACTTGCGTGAGCGCCACTCCTTCGGTGCGCAGCGATTTCACCTCGTCGACGATGAACGCAGCCTCATCGAAATCGGTCGGTGCGTTATACACGCGCAGCGGTTCGCCATGACCTTCCGCAGTCCACAGGTTTTTGCCGAGGCGTCCGCTATTGTTGCGTATCAGCGTGTTGGCGGCATCCAGTATGTTGCCGTGCGAGCGGTAGTTCTGTTCCAGCTTGATGATTTTCGTGATGCGGAAGTCACGCTCGAAATCCTTCATATTGCCGGTATTGGCACCGCGGAATGCATAAATGCTCTGGTCGTCATCGCCCACCACAAACACGGCGGCTCTGTCACCGGCCAGCAGTTTGAGCCATTTGTATTGCAACCGGCTGGTGTCCTGAAACTCGTCGACCAGAATATGGCTGAAGCGCGTGCAGTAGTGCTCGCGCAGAATCTCGTTGCGGATGAGCAATTCATAACTGCGCAGCAGCAGTTCGGCAAAATCCACCACGCCTTCCTTGTTGCACTGCTGCTCATAGACGGTGTAGAACTCGGTCATCTTGCGCGCGAAATCATCGTAGACTTCAACCTGCGATGCGCGCAGCCCTTCCTCTTTTGCATTATTGATGAACCACTGTACCTGGCGTGGCGGGAATTTTTCGTCGTCGGCACCGAGGCTCTTCAGGATACGCTTGATGATTGCCAATTGATCGGCAGAATCGAGAATCTGAAAGGCCTGCGGCAATCCGGCTTCCTGATGGTGGGCGCGCAGCATGCGGTTGCACAGACCATGAAAAGTGCCGACCCACATGCCACGGGTATTGATCGGCAGCATCGCGGAAATGCGGATGAGCATTTCCTTGGCCGCCTTGTTGGTGAAGGTGACGGCGAGGATGCCGTGCGGACTGACTTGGCTGGACTGGATTAAATGTGCAATGCGGGTGGTGAGCACCCTGGTTTTGCCGCTGCCCGCACCTGCCAGAACCAAGGCTGACTGGTGCGGCAGGGTGACTGCTTCGAGTTGTTCGGGATTGAGGCCGGAAAGTAGGGAAGACATAGGGAGAAGGCTGTTTCCGGGGAAAATTCAAAGCCGGAATTATACAGCCTTCACCAAACTACGCAGAGAACAGAGTATGCAAGGATGTCCGCGCCAATAAGATGGGCGTGACTGCTACTTCTTGCTTTTCGCCACCAGATCCAGAATCAGTGGCGTCAATATCAGTTCGATGGCCAGTCCCATTCTTCCGCCGGGCACAACAATGGTGTTTGGCCGCGACATGAAGGAGTCATGAATCATGGCAAGCAGGTAGGGAAAATCCATGCTCTTGGGATCACGGAAGCGGATCACGACAAAACTTTCGTCCAGCGCCGGGATTTCACGCGCGATGAAGGGATTGGACGTATCCACCGTCGGCACTCGCTGGAAATTGACGTGGGTGCGGGAGAATTGTGGGGTAATGTAATGCACATAATCGTGCATGCGCCGCAGGATGGTATGTGTCACGGCTTCTGCCGAATAACCACGCGCACTCGTATCGCGGCGGATTTTCTGGATCCATTCCAGGTTGACAATGGGCACTACGCCGACCAGCAAATCTACGTATTTGGCTACATCCGCGGTGTCGCTCTTGACCCCGCCGTGCAGGCCTTCGTAAAACAGCAGATCGGAACCGGGTGCAAGCGGCGACCACGGGGTGAAGGTGCCGGCTTTCTGTTTGTGCGGCGCCGCTTCTTCGTCATTGTGCAGATACAAACGAGTTTTGCCCTTGCCGCTCTTGCCATATTCCTTGAACAGCGCTTCCAGTTTGTCGAATTCGTTGGCCTCGGGACCGAAATGGCTGATGGGACGGCCACCGTCTTTTTCCGATTCGGCCACGGCTTTTTTCATTGCATCGCGGTCGTAGCGATGAAAGCTGTCACCTTCCACCACCACGGCGGTCAGTTTTTCACGGCGGAAAATATGCTCGAAACTGTTCTTGACCGTCGATGTGCCCGCTCCGGATGATCCGGTGACGGCGATAACAGGGTGTTTTTGTGACATGCGAATTCTCTCCTGAGGCAATGATAAAAATCAGCGCGAGCATAAAATCTGCTTACGAACCCAGCGACTTTAGCAGAGCGCCAAGTGGCGCAATAGTCAGCCTTATTTATCGTTATGATACGATTTTTGTTATGAGGTGAGCAAGAAAATCGGGGTGCAGCTTATGGAACCTGCAGCCAAGGAAAAAATTCTCACAAACTGACCAGCTTCCGAAGTTTATGCAACTCCCTGTATGTCAATGTGAGCGCGGGGGGATGCGCAAAACGGCAAGTGGCTGCCCTTCACGGTATAATCTTCTACACCTATCGCAACAGTGACCAATTTCATGCAAGAAAAATACCATCCCCAGAAAATCGAGCAGGAAGCGCAGCAGCACTGGGAGAAAACTGCCGCTTTCAAGGCTGTCGAAATTCCCGGCAAGCGCAAGTACTACTGCCTGTCGATGTTTCCTTATCCATCCGGCAAGCTGCACATGGGCCATGTGCGCAATTACACTATCGGCGACGTACTGTCGCGTTACCGCCGCATGCAGGGTTACAACGTATTGCAGCCCATGGGTTGGGATGCTTTCGGCCTGCCCGCCGAGAATGCGGCGATCGCCAACAACGTACCGCCTGCCAAGTGGACTGACGACAACATCGCCTACATGAGGAAGCAACTCAAGTCGCTGGGTTTCGCCATCGACTGGTCGCGCGAGCTGGCGACCTGCAAGCCGGATTACTACAAGTGGAACCAGTGGCTGTTTTTGCGCATGCTGGAAAAAGGCATCGCCTACAAGAAAACCCAGGTGGTGAACTGGGACCCGGTGGATAAAACCGTGCTGGCCAATGAGCAGGTGATAGACGGATGCGGCTGGCGTACCGGCGCGCCGGTGGAAAAGCGCGAAATTCCCGGCTATTACCTGGGCATTACCCAGTATGCCGAAGAACTGCTCGGCGACCTGGACAAGCTGCCGGGCTGGCCGGAGCGGGTAAAGACCATGCAGGCCAACTGGATAGGCAAGAGCCACGGGGTGCGCTTTGCATTCCCGCACGACATCCGTGATGCGTCCGGTGCAATTATTAACGACGGCAAGCTGTGGGTCTATACCACGCGTGCCGACACCATTATGGGCGTCACTTTCGTCGCCGTCGCTGCCGAACATCCGCTGGCCGCGCATGCCGCACAGGACAGCAAAAAACTCGCTGACTTCATTGAGAAGTGCAAGCACGTGTCGGTGATGGAGGCGGACATGGCCACCATGGAAAAGGAAGGCATGGACACCGGCCTGAAAGTCACCCATCCGCTGACTGGTGTGCAGGTGCCGGTGTGGGTCGGCAACTATGTGCTGATGAGTTACGGTGATGGCGCGGTGATGGCGGTGCCCGCGCATGACGAGCGCGATTTTGGTTTTGCGAAAAAATTTGGTCTGCCGATCAAGCAGGTTATTAAGCCTGGCATTTCATTGGAAGTAGAACAATATCTTCAGCGGCCTGATATCCCACAAGGGACTGAAGCCACTCTGGCTAAAAGCTATAAATTCAGTGAATTTACAACTGAACGCTGGGATGCTTGGTACGGGCATAAGGATGGCACTTGTGTTAATTCAGGAAAATACGACGGCCTCAACTACGAAGCTGCTGTGGACGCTATCGCCGCCGACCTTAAAGCCAAAGGCTTGGGTGAGAAAAAGGTGCAATGGCGCCTGCGCGACTGGGGTGTGTCGCGCCAACGCTACTGGGGCTGCCCCATTCCCATTATTCATTGCGATACCTGCGGTTCGGTGCCGGTGCCGGATGATCAATTACCGGTGAAGTTGCCGGAAGATTGCGTGCCGGATGGTTCCGGTAATCCGCTGCACAAGCGCGCCGACTTCCTGAATTGCACCTGCCCCAAATGCGGCAAGCCCGCACAGCGCGAGACCGACACCATGGACACTTTCGTGGATTCGAGCTGGTACTACGCGCGCTATGCCAGTGGTTTCAAGAACGATGCGATGGTGGACGAAGAGACCAGCTACTGGATGCCGGTGGATCAATATATCGGTGGCATCGAGCACGCCATCCTGCACCTGCTGTACTCGCGCTTCTGGACCAAGGTGATGCGCGACTTGGGTCTGGTCAAATACGACGAACCTTTCGCCAACCTGCTTACTCAGGGCATGGTGCTCAACCACATTTTCTCGCGCCGCACCGCCAAAGGCGGCATCCAGTATTTTGCACCGGAGGAAATCGAACTGCGCCGTGACGACAGCGGCCGCATCGTCGGCGCCACCGCTCTCGCCGATGGTCAGGCGGTCGACTACCAGGGTATGGGCACCATGTCGAAATCCAGGAACAATGGCGTCGACCCACAGAAATTGGTGGAACAATACGGCGCCGACACTGCGCGTTTATTCATGATGTTCGCGGCACCGCCCGAGCAGACGCTGGAATGGAGTGACTCGGGCATGGAAGGCTCGCACCGCTTCCTCAAACGCGTGTGGTCTTTTGCTTTAGACCATAAAAATTCCATTTCTGGTTACCATGAGCACGCGTCAAATCAACCTAGGCCATTTGCCTTCGATTGGAAAAACACAACTAATGATTTCAGATCGCTTCGGAGAGAAATTCATGAATTTCTGAAGCAAGCAAACTATGACTTTGGAAGACATCAATTCAATACAGTAATTGCTGCTTGCATGAAGATATTAAACAACCTGTATCAAATTAATGAACCTGCATTGAAACCAGGGGTGGTAGCACAAATTCAGTTTAACCCAGTCGTTATATTAAAAACAGAAGGTTTGTCCATCCTGTTGCGCCTGCTGTCGCCGATCTGCCCGCACATCACCCATAAGTTGTGGTGCGAATTAAATTTCGGTGACGACATTCTGTCCGCGCCCTGGCCGGAAGTGGATGAAACCGCGCTGATGCAAGATGAAATTGAACTCGTGTTGCAGGTCAACGGCAAGCTGCGCGGGCAGATGCGCATTGCCAAGGACGCGGAGCGTGCAACCATCGAGCAGCTTGCGCTGGCAAACGATCAGGTGCAGAAATTCGTTGCTGGGCAGACGGTAAAGAAAGTGGTGGTGGTACCGGGCAGGTTGGTGAATATCGTGGTATGAGCTGAAATGGATCTAATGACAGTGGCAGGAAATAATCATGCAATTTAAATCATATCGTCTCCTCACCATCGGTACTTTGATTCTGCTGCTATCCGCCTGTGGCTTCCAGTTGCGTGGGTACGGGCTGCCACCGACCGTATTTTCGTTTGCTTCGCTTCATATTCCGGACCCGGAAGACTACCCTATTACTGCCGACATCAAACGCACTATCCATGCTGGCGGGAGCACGCGTGTCGTTGATGAGGCGAAGGGTGCGGAAGCCACGCTGCAAATCCTCAAGCAAACGAATGAGAAGAGTATTCTGTCGCTATCCGGGGAAGGCAGGGTGCGCGAATTTCTGTTGCGCTATCTGGTTTCTTACCGTCTCATCGATCCCAATGGGATAGAACTGGTTCCCGCCACCGAGATTGTCCGGGAACGCGTTTTGCCTTTCACAGATGAGCAGGTGGTGGCGAAAGAAGCAGAGGAGGCGCTGCTCGTCAAGGAGATGCAAGCCGAGATCGTCAGGCAGATATTGCGGCGACTGGCGACAGTGGGGGCTGAAGGAAAACCCTGATCATGCAGGATGCGGGGAGCAATAGGATAGCCGGTGTCTGAAACCGCAATGACATGGTTATTTCGGTATTCCTGGAATCGGAGCCCCCCGTTTAATTTTTCCACCTTGTCTGCGATAGATCTTCACTCTTATGCGCATCAACCCTGATCAGCTTTCCCAGCATCTGCAAAAGCAGCTCGCCCCACTCTACACGGTGTTTGGCGATGAACCGCTGCTGGCGATCGAGGCTGCCGACCTGATCCGCGCCCAGGCACGTCAGACAGGCTATGTCGAACGCGAAATCTTCACCATAGACCACCATTTCAACTGGCAGGAGCTGCAGCAAAGCAGCAACAGCCTGTCGTTGTTTGGCGAACGACGGTTGATGGATATGCGCATCCCCTCCGGTAAACCCGGAAACCAGGGCAGTGCGGCGATCGAGGAGTATTGCCGTGCGCTGCCGCCCGATACCGTCACGCTCATCACCTTGCCCAAGATCGACAAACAGGGTCAGGCGGCAAAGTGGTTCAAGGCGCTTGAAAGTACGGGAGCAATGGTTCCGGTCTCCCCGGTCGAGCGCACGCGCCTGCCTGCGTGGATCGGCCAGCGCCTCGGGATGCAGCAACAGAAAGCCGATCCTGAAACTCTGCAGTTTCTGGCCGACAAAGTGGAGGGCAACCTGCTCGCGGCCCATCAGGAAGTACAGAAACTCGCGCTGCTTTATCCGCAAGGCATGCTGTCTTTCGACCAAGTGAAAGACGCGGTGCTGGATGTGGCGCGCTATGATGTTTTCAAATTGTCGGATGCGTTGATGACGGCGGATACCGCCCGTTACACCCGCATCCTGGAAGGCTTGCGGGGTGAGGGCGCAGCATTGCCGTTTATTCTCTCCATTCTGGCAGGGCAGATTCGCGCGCTGATCATCATCCGCAAGGGGCTGGATTCCGGCAGGCCGCTGATGCAACTGATGAACGAAGCCAGGGTCTGGGGAGACAAACAGAAAGCAACGGAGCATGCGGCCAGATCAATCGGCCTCAAGCCGCTGGTGCGAGCCTTGCTGCATGCCGCGAAAATAGACAGGATCAGCAAAGGCGTCGCCCAAGGCGATGCCTGGGACGAATTGCTGCAACTGGGATTGCGTTTCGCAGTCAGCAAGCGCTAGTAAGTGCCGGCTCAGCTGTATCCACAACCGCCCATCAGCGTTAAAATCCGCATATTCACCAATTCATCAGGTACCTGGAGCTTGTGGTATGGACATCATAGACATCAAAGCCTATATGCAATCGGTCGGGCGCGAAGCCCGTGCCGCATCGCGCTTGATGGCCAAAGCCGAGACTGCCGCCAAAAACCGTGCACTCACCGCGATGGCCGCAGCCATCAAGCGCGACGAACAGAAACTGCTGGCCGCCAACGCGCTGGATTTGCAAGGGGCTAAAGCCCAGGGGCTGGATGCGGCCTTGCTGGACCGTCTGACGCTCACCTCCAAAGGGGTTGCCAGCATGGCGGAAGGTTTGCTGCAAATTGCCGCGCTGGCTGATCCGATCGGCGAAATCAGCGATCTGAATTACCGCCCTTCCGGCATCCAGGTCGGGAAAATGCGCGTGCCGCTGGGCGTGGTCGGCATCATTTACGAAGCGCGTCCCAATGTCACCGCGGATGCCGCCGGATTGTGCCTCAAGGCCGGGAATGCGGCAATCCTGCGCGGCGGATCGGAAGCGATTCATTGCAACCAGGCGATTGCCGCTTGCGTGAAGGAAGGATTAAAAGCAGCCGGTTTGCCGGAGACTGCGGTGCAGGTGATCGAGACTACCGACCGTGCCGCCGTGGGTGAACTCATCACCATGAAACAATTCGTCGACGTGATCGTGCCGCGCGGCGGCAAGGGGCTGATCGAGCGCATTGCCAACGAGGCGCGCATCCCGGTGATCAAACATCTGGATGGCGTATGTCATGTCTATATCGATGCTGGCGCCGACCTGGATAAGGCCATTCGGGTTGCCGACAACGCCAAGACGCAGCGCTACGGCACCTGCAACACCATGGAAACTCTGCTGGTGCATCAGGATATTGCCAGGGAAGTGCTGCCGCCGCTGTGCAAAATCTACCTCGACAAAGGGGTGGAGCTGCGCGGTGATGCAGCCTCCCGCGCGATCATCGAACAAATGAAGGCAGCCACGGAAGATGACTGGTATACCGAATATCTCGCGCCGATTCTGAGTGTGCGGGTGGTGAGCGGATTGGAGCAGGCCATCGAGCACATTGCCGTTTACGGTTCGCAGCATACCGATGCCATTATCACCGAGGACTACACTCGCGCCCGCCGTTTTCTGCGGGAAGTGGATTCGAGTTCAGTGATGGTCAACGCCTCCACACGCTTCGCCGACGGCTTCGAGTACGGTCTCGGCGCGGAAATCGGCATCTCCACCGACAAAATTCACGCGCGCGGCCCGGTGGGGCTGGAAGGGTTGACCAGCCAGAAATTCATCGTGCTGGGCGACGGACAGATACGGCAATAAACCATTGCGGAAATCGGGGCGGATTCGATCCGTTCCGCAACATGAGATTGTGATGACTCAACTTATCGAAATCAAAGTCCCCGACGTTGGCGATTTCAAGGATATTCCCGTCATCGAGCTGCTGGTGAAGCCCGGCGATACGGTAGCGAAGGAAACACCGCTCATCACGCTGGAGACCGACAAGGCGACGGTGGAGATCCCTGCGCCACAAGCCGGGGTGGTGAAGGAAATCAAGGTCAAGGTGGGTGACAAGGTCTCGGAAGGGTCGTCCATTCTGATATTGGAAGCGGCGGATGCGGAGACGGGTTCTGCAATCCCTGTAGAGATCCCGCCAATTGTGCTCGATTCGCCCCTCGCTGCCGCCAGCATTGCTGCTCCGGTTACGCGCGGAGAGATTCACGCCGATGTGGTGGTGCTGGGTGCGGGGCCGGGCGGCTACACGGCCGCATTCCGCGCCGCCGATCTCGGCAAGAAAGTGGTGTTGATCGAACGTTACCCAGTGCTCGGTGGCGTATGTCTCAATGTCGGCTGCATCCCCTCCAAGGCGTTGCTGCATGTGGCGAAAGTCATCACCGAAGCGGAGGAGAGCGCACATCAGGGTGTTGCTTTCGGCCAGCCCGCGATAGACATCGACAAGCTGCGGGCGTGGAAAGAATCCGTTATCGGCAAGCTCACCAAGGGTCTGTCGGCGCTGGCGAAGCAGCGCAAGGTGGAAGTGGTGCATGGCACAGGTAAATTCACTTCGTCCCACATGATCAGCGTGGAAACAGCCACTGGTGCAAAGACCGTATCGTTCGAACATTGCATCATCGCTGCCGGCTCCAGCGTGGCGCGCATTCCCGGTTTTCCCTACGATGATCCGCGCCTGATGGATTCGACCGGTGCATTGCAACTGGCAGACATTCCCAAACGCATGTTGATCATCGGCGGCGGCATCATCGGTCTGGAAATGGCGACGGTTTATGCTGCGCTGGGTTGCAAAGTCAGCGTAGTGGAATTGATGGAGCAATTGATCCCCGGCGCGGATGCAGATCTCGTCAAGCCATTGCAGCGGCGCATACAGAAACGCTACGAAGCGATCTATCTCAAAACCAGAGTCACCCAGATTGAGTCGCAGGAAAGCGGACTCAAGGTTACCTTCGCGGGAGAGAAATCTCCCGAACCACAGATTTACGACCGCGTGCTGCTGGCAGTGGGGCGCCGTCCCAATGGTCTCACTATTGGCGCCGAAAATGCCGGTGTCAATGTGGACGAGCGCGGTTTCATTCCGGTGGACAAACAATTGTGCACCAATGTGCCGCACATTTTTGGCATTGGCGACATCGTCGGCGAACCCATGCTGGCGCACAAGGCCACGCATGAAGGCAAGCTTGCCGCAGAAATCATCGCAGGACACAAAGCAGCATTCGATGCGCGCACCATTCCCTCGGTGGCCTACACCGATCCGGAAATTGCCTGGATGGGTTTGACCGAAACCGAAGCCGCGAAACAAGGAATCGATTACGAAAGAGCCAGCTTCCCCTGGGCGGCCAGTGGCCGCGCGATTGCGATGGGGCGCGAGGAGGGCATGACCAAGCTGCTGCTGGATAAAAACACCCGGCGCATTCTCGGTGCAGGCATGGTCGGCGTCAATGCCGGCGAACTGATCGCCGAGACCGTGCTGGCGCTGGAAATGGGCGCGGACATGGAAGACCTCGGCCTCACCATTCATCCACACCCGACCTTGTCGGAAACTATTTTCTTTGCTGCTGAAATCGCGGAAGGAACAATCACTGATCTTTACATGCCAAAGAGATAATCTGACAGTACGGCGCACGGTCGCCGCGACAGATTCACGCTACAATTCCGTGCCCTTCATTCTCGCTGCCACCCATCACCTTGGAAGCTTTCCTTACCTCCACCCTGCTGGTTGCCATCGCTGAAATCGGCGACAAGACCCAGTTGCTGTCGTTTGTGCTGGCTGCCAAACTGCGGCGGCCGTATCCCATCATGGCGGGCATCTTCGTCGCTACCCTGCTCAACCATGCACTGGCGGCCTCGGTCGGCACGTGGCTGGCAAGCCTGATTTCTGCACAAGCTCTCAATTGGATCGTGGGCTTGTCATTCATCGGTTTTGGTCTGTGGGCGCTGAAGCCGGACAAGCTGGATGGTGACCCGCGCATACTCGGTGCCGGAGTGTTCGTCACGACGCTGATTGCATTTTTCATGGCGGAGATGGGAGACAAGACCCAGTTTGCCACCGTGGCACTCGCGGCACATTATGATGCGCTGACGCTGGTAGTGTTGGGAACCACGCTCGGCATGATGCTTGCCAACGCGCCTGCAGTCTGGATCGGCGAGGCGCTCGCGCACCGCATCAACATGCAGTGGGTGCGCTGGTTTGCAGCAGTTTCGTTCGTGTTGATGGGATGCTGGACGCTGCTCGGTTAGTTCCGTATTACAACAGACGGCTTTTATCGCCACTGACAAATCCGGCAAGAGGCTGGTGAATATTTTTGTCGAAGGCGATGACTTTGAACAGCTCTCCCATTTCGGCGGGGCTCACCAGCTTTTGCAACTGGTTTGCCAACGGCAGATAGACGCTGGTATTTACCGTCGGGGTTTGCGCCAGAATTTCAGTGATGCCGCAGTTGATGAGGAAATGCGCCTGGGTGGTATAGCCGCGCAATTCCAGTCCCGCATCGATTGCAACTTCGGTCAGGGCACTGAAATCCACGTGACTGGTAATGTCCTGTAAGCCCGGTAGATAGAACGGATCGTCGTGGGCATGGTGACGGTAATGGCACATAAGTGTTCCCTGATCGCGCTGCGGATGGTAGTACTCACTGTGGCCGAAACCGTAGTCGATCAGCACTATTGCGCCTTGCTGCAGAACGCCTGCGAGGCTGCGCATGAAACCGCGCGTGGTCAGACTGATTTCGCTGATGTAGTTTTTGCCGGGATCGACTCGGAGGTTGAGTGCGCGCGCCGCTGCGAAAAGCTCGCCATCAACCAGTGGCAGTTCTTTCCACTCGAACGCTGTGCCGTTCCACGTCACGCCGCGCTCGAATAAATCGCCATCGCGCCACACCACCAGATGCACCGGCATGGCGTCGAGCACTTCATTGGCAAGCATCAGGCCGTTGAATCTGGTAGGCAAGTGCTCCAGCCAGTTAATTCGTGCTGAGAGATGCGGCGCATGCTTCTCGAATAATTCCCGTTGCCGCTGCCGCAGTTCTGCACTGACTTCCAGGATCAGATATTGCCCCGGCAGGTGCCCAAGTTTTTCCAGTTCCAGCAGCATATCAAGCGCGAGCTTGCCGCTACCCGCGCCGAACTCCAGGATGTTGCTGCCCTCATCACCCGTGAGTTCAAGCACTTGCGCCGCTTGACGCGCCACTGTTTTGCCGAACAGTGGAGAAATTTCCGGTGCGGTGACAAAGTCTCCGGTGCCACCAAACTTGGTTGCGCCGCCGCTGTAATAGCCCATGCCCGGTGCATATAGCACCAGTTCCATGTAACGCACAAACGAAATCCAGCCGCCGGCAGCGGTAATGTCAGCGCGGATCAACTCCTGCACGGCACGACTATGCTGGAGCGCGGCTGCGTTCGGTATCGGTAGTGACGGCATCGGCTCCGGAGTGCCTTTATGGTAAATTGTAGAAATTGCTGAATGTGCAAGTGTAGAGGAGATAGCGATGCAAGGGAAAGTGGTACTCATCACCGCTGGAGCCAAACGGGTGGGTGCGGCCATCTGCCGCAAGCTGCACCTGCGCGGCGCGAACCTGATGCTGCACTACCGTTCTTCGCTGGAGGAAGCGCGGGGATTGCAGACTGAACTCAACCAGATCCGGCTCGGCTCGGTGGCATTGGTGCAGGCCGATCTACTCGACATTACCCAGATGTCGAAGCTGGTTGACACAACCGTGCAGCAGTTCGGTCAACTGGATGCGCTGGTCAACAACGCTTCCAGCTTCTTCTCCACGCCACTGGGAGACGTCACCGAGGCAGCCTGGGACGATCTTGTCGGCAGCAATCTGAAAGCGCCGCTATTCCTGTCCCAGGCGGCAGCACCGCATCTCCGACAGCAGCGCGGTTGCATCGTCAATATCGTCGACATACATGCCGAGCGACCGCTTAAAAATTATGTCATCTACAGTGCCGCAAAAGGTGGATTGGCATCTCTTACCCGCTCGCTGGCGCTGGAGCTTGCACCTGAAATCAGGGTGAATGGCGTTTCCCCGGGCCCCATTCTGTGGCCGGAGAATGATGAATGGGCAGATGTGGCAGTACGCCAGCATATCATCAGCAAGACGCTGCTCAAGCGCACGGGTGAGCCCGATGACATTGCCCGGACAGTGCTGTTCCTGATCGCCGATGCGCCTTATATTACCGGCCAGATCATCGCCGTGGATGGTGGCCGCAGCGTGAATCTGTAAAGAGACCGCCATGAGCTCAAAAAATTTGCTGTTATCGGCAAAGGATCTTGCGCGCGACAGCCGGCATGCAATTTCTCGCATCGGCAGTTTGCTCTTTCTGCGGTTCGGTTTGATGGTAGTATCCCCATCGAAGCTGGCTAGACAGTCGCTGCCTGTTTTTCAGCAATGAAAAACGGGGAGAGGAAAGTCCGGGCTCCATAGAGCAGGATGCCGGTTAATGGCCGGCCGCTATAAGTCGCAAGACCCAAGGCGAGGAACAGGGCCACAGAGACGAGCGTATTAAGTTACGGTGAAACGCGGTAACCTCCATCCGGAGCAAGACCAAATAGGCAGGCTATGACGCTGCTCGCTGAGCCTGCGGGTAGGTTGCTTGAGCGTACGGGCAACCGTGCGCCTAGAGGAATGACTGTCCACGACAGAACCCGGCTTATCGGCCAGCTTCATTTCATTGTTGCAGGGACTTGTTCAGCGATCCCCTGACCACGTTGCTTTAATGGGGACTTACTCAGAGCTTTTCTCAAGCTTCACACCAGATTCACCTTCTTTACCCCACTACTCCTCCAGTTTCGCCTGCAATACCTCACAAAGTGATAAGTTACATTCAGTTCTTCGTCTATCCCATTTATTTCTATAAGATATTTATTTGAACCAGAAATCTTCTCCGGTTTCTTCTTTAAGTCTTTGTCGTATAAACAAAAACCCCTGATTTTTCACTTGACTAGCCCCCCTTTTTTAATTACAGTGGGTGGAAGTGGGAAAAAGTGGGAGAAAGTTCCGTGCTGAAAAGCGCTGGAATTCTCCCGGAAAATAAGGGGAACAATATGTTTCGCGGTGTTACGCCTATTAGTCTGGACAACAAGGGAAGGCTTGCGGTGCCCGCAAAGTATCGCGATGGACTGCTATCCTTTTGCGCCGGTCATCTGGTCGTTACCGCTGATCCTTCCAGGTGTTTGCTGGTCTATCCCCAGCCTGCATGGGAACCCATAGAGCAAAAACTCAACAGTCTTTCCAGTTTCAATCCCCAAAGCCGCAGTCTGCAACGTCTGCTGGTCGGCAATGCCAGCGATGTGGAGATGGATGGTGCCGGTCGCATTCTGGTGCCGCCGCCCTTGCGCCAGTTCGCTGGCCTGATCAAGGATGTGGTGCTGGTGGGGCAGGGTGCGAAATTCGAGTTGTGGGACGAGGAAAAATGGAATCTGCAAATCGAGAATGCCCTCGGATTCAAGGATAGCGGCATACCGCCAGAACTCGACGGTTTCTCGCTCTGATATCGGGGTGATACCGCTTTCATGCATACCACGGTGTTGCTGCAGGAAGCGGTGGATGCGCTGGCAGTCAAGCCGGACGGGGTTTACGTGGATGGCACTTTCGGTCGTGGCGGCCACAGTCGGCTGATCCTGGAGCGGCTGGGGGGAAGTGGCAGACTGATCGCGTTCGACAAGGACCCTGCTGCGGTAATGGCGGGGCAAGCCATCAAGGACGCGCGTTTTTGCATGGTGCATAGCGGATTCTCGCAGATGCAGCAGGTATTGCAGGAACTGGGTGTGGAGCGAGTGGATGGAGTATTGCTGGATCTGGGAGTGTCTTCGCCGCAACTTGAACAGGCACTGCGCGGATTCAGTTTTCGCTTTGAAGGACCACTCGACATGCGCATGGACACCAGTCGGGGACAGACCGCGGCAGAATGGCTGGCCTCTGTTTCAGAAGCGCATTTGGGAGAGGTGATAAGAAATTATGGCGAAGAACGGTTTGCTAAACAGATTGCAAGAGCGATTGTTGCGGCAAGAGCGCAACAGCCTGTCGTTACCACACTTCAACTTGCCGAAATCGTGGCAGCGACCGTGCGTGCGCGCGGGCACCAGCGGGAAAACAAGCAGAATCCGGCGACACGCACCTTCCAGGCTATACGGATTTACCTCAATCAGGAGCTTGAAGAGTTGTCGCTGACGCTGCCGCAATGCGTGGAGATATTGAATCCAGGCGGTCGGCTGGTGGTTATCAGCTTCCACTCGCTGGAGGATCGATCAGTGAAGCGTTTTATGCGTGAGGAGGCGAATCCTGACAGGCTTCCGCGAGGATTGCCATTGCGGGCAAAAGAAGTGCAGCAACTGACTTGTCAGAGATTGCGTCTGGTGGGCAAGGCGCTACGACCGAGTGAGGAGGAAGTGGCTGCCAATCCACGGGCCAGAAGTGCAGTAATGCGGGTGGCGGAACGGATAAGCCCGGCATAGCGGGAGTTGGAGACAGGAATGATCTTGGTTACCAAGAGGCGGACATGACCAGGCTGAATCTACTGCTGACGCTTATCCTCATCGCCTGCGCGCTGAGTGTTGTGACTTCACAGCATAACGCGCGCAAGTTTTTTGTGGAGCTGGAGAAAGAACAGGAACTGGCGAGGCAGCTGGCGGTGGAATGGGGGCAGTTACAACTTGAACAAAGCACTTGGGCGATGCATGCGCGTGTTGAGAAAATTGCCAGCGGGCAGCTGCGTATGAGAGTGCCGGATGCAGCACGCGTTCGAATTGTTTCGCCGCTGAACGCGGTGAATGCAAATGCCATTGCAGGAGCGCCCCGACCGTGATGCCGGATTTCACACCGCGCAGCATCTTGCCCGCATGGCGCTCGCGCCTGCTGGTGGTGGTTTTGTTGCTGGGGTTGTTCGGGCTGGCGGGACGTGCTGTTTATTTGCAGGGAATGCACAACGGTTTTTTGCAGCAGAAGGGCGAGTCGCGTTACAGCCGCGTGATCGAAATGAGCGCACACCGCGGCATGATTACGGATCGTCATGGCGAGCCGCTCGCAATCAGTACGCCGGTGGAATCGGTGTGGGCGAGTCCGCAGGACATGGATGCGACACCCACGCAGATAAAAAAACTGGCGAATCTGATCGGAATGGATGCTGCGGAAGTTCGTAAGCGCATCAGTGGACCGCAGCGTGATTTTGTCTATCTGAAGCGGCATTTGCCGCCGGAAACTGCAGCCAAGGTGGTCGAACTCAACATGTCAGGCGTATTTCTTCGGCGGGAATTTCGCCGATATTACCCGGCGGGCGAGTTGACGGCGCACATGCTTGGTTTTACCGATGTGGATGACAACGGGCAGGAAGGAATTGAGCTGGCGTGGCAGGATGCGCTCGCCGGCCAGCCCGGCAGTCGGCGCGTCATCAAGGATCGCAAAGGACGTATTGTCGAAGATGTCGAGAGTATACGTGCACCCAGGCCAGGAAAAGACATAGCGCTGTCCATAGACAGCAAAATCCAGTATCTCGCTTACCGCGAATTAAAACAGGCAGTGGAGGCAAGTAAGGCCAAGGCAGGCGGGATCGTGGTGCTGGATGCGCAGACCGGTGAGGTACTGGCGCTGGCCAATCTGCCGGTCTATAACCCCAACAACCGCGCGAAAATGAGCGGCGCACGCGCACGCAACCGCGCCTTGACCGATGTGTTCGAGCCAGGTTCAACCCTGAAACCGTTCACCGTGGCAGCGGCATTGGAGGCAGGCCGGATTGCGCCGGACACGATATTTCAGACGGCACCCGGCACCCTTACCATAGGCAGGGCTACGATCCGCGACTCTCACAAGGAAGGCCCGTTGACGGTGGCGCAGGTGATCCAGAAATCCAGCAATGTCGGTTCCGCAAAGATTGCATTGTCACTGCCATCGCAAACGCTATGGGAAATGCTGAGCCACTCCGGTTTCGGCGTATCCACCGGTTCTGGATTTCCCGGAGAAGTTACTGGCAGGCTGCGTCCCCACCACACCTGGCGTCCCATCGAACAAGCCACCATGTCGTATGGCCACGGTATTTCGGTGAGCTTGCTACAGTTGGCGCGTGCCTACACTCTGTTTTCTACAGAAGGCGAATTGAAGCCGATATCGCTGTTAAAGCTTGATGCACCAGTGGCGGGTGAGCGGGTGATTTCGCGTGCTACCGCTCTTGCTGTGAGCAGAATGCTGGAGATGGTGGTGAATCCCGGCGGTACCGGGCCACGCGCACAGATCAGTGGTTATCGGGTGGCAGGCAAGACCGGCACCGCACACAAGCTGGAAGGCAATGGTTATGCAAAAAACCGTTACATCTCCACGTTCGTCGGTTACGCACCCGCTTCCAATCCACGCTTGGTCATTGCAGTGATGCTGGATGAGCCATCCGCCGGCCAATATTTTGGTGGTGTGGTGGCAGCTCCGGTATTCAGTCAGGTAATGGCTGGCGCCTTGCGCATATTGAGTGTTCCGTATGATGCGCCCACCAATAATATCGTGTCATTTCCGGCAGCGCCTGAGTTGCGGGGTGATGTATGAATACGGGATTCGGAATCTGGGATTTGCAGCCCAGGAAAAAATCAGAAACGCAGTTCGATGTTCATCTACTCGATGACCTCGGCATCAAGATTGACAATCTTGTCACCGACAGTCGCATGGTGAAGCCGGGAGACACGTTCCTCGCCTGTGTTGGCGATAAATTCGATGCCCGCGAATTCATTCCCCAAGCCATTGCTGCGGGAACAAACGCGGTGTTGTGGGAGCGGCATCGCGGCTTCTCATGGAGCCCGGCATGGCAAGTGCCCAATCTGCCGATAGCCGGGCTGCGCGTCAAGGCGGGAATGATTGCCAGCCAGGTATACGGCCAGCCATCGCAAAAATTGTGGCTCATCGGCATCACCGGAACCAATGGCAAGACATCGTGCAGCCATTGGATTGCCCAGGCCATGACAGCACTGGGTAGAAAAACTGCTGTCATCGGCACCCTGGGAAACGGTTTTCCCGGTGCACTCAAGTCCACCATCAATACCACGCCGGATGCAGTTCTGCTGCAGCAGGAAATGGCTGATTTTTTGCAGCATGGCGCTGGATGTGTGGCCATGGAAGTGTCATCACATGGAATTGAGCAAGAGCGCATCAACGGTACGACATTCGCGGTGGCGTTGTTCACCAATCTGTCGCGCGACCATCTCGATTATCACGACAGCATGCAGGAATATGCCGCCGTGAAGGCGCGGCTGTTTCTGTGGCCCGGACTCAAATATGCGGTACTCAATCTGGATGATGCGTTTGGTGTCGAACTGTCGCAGCGGCTTGCAGCCATGCCCACGCAGATTATTGGCTACGGATTTGAAGAATTAGGAATCGGTAACCGGGATTCGGAAAAAATCAGCGTTCTGCACGGGAGCAATCTCAAGTCAAGCATTGATGGTCTGGAGTTCGATGTCGAGTTCAGGAATGAACGAACAAAATTTAGAACCGAAGTAGTGGGCAGATTCAATGCCTCCAACTTGCTGGCAGTGCTGGCTGCTTTGCTGGCCAGCGGCGTCAAGCTGATCGATGCGGTGCAAGCTGTGCAGCAAGTGCGGCCGATAGCCGGCAGGATGGAGCGGTTGGGCGGCGGTGATCAACCGCTGGTGGTGGTGGATTATGCCCACACTCCGGATGCCCTGGAGAAGGTGTTGACGACGCTGCGTGAAGTTCTTTGCAACCCCGACAACCAGCAGAAAGCAGAAGCCAAAAACTCGAAATTGATCTGTGTGTTCGGCTGCGGAGGTGAGCGTGACCGCGGCAAGCGTCCGCTGCTGGGGAAGGTGGCGTCGCGATTAGCGGACGAAGTCATCATCACCAGTGACAATCCGCGCAGCGAAAATCCACGTGCCATCATCGACGAAATCGCAGCGGCAGCGGACGCTAACTATCATATCGAGGAAGACCGGGCAGCGGCGATTTATCGGGCGCTACACGATGCGCGCCAGGGTGACGTGGTGCTGATCGCGGGCAAGGGGCATGAGATGTATCAGGAAATCGGCGGACACAGATTTCCGTTCAGCGACAGCGAAGTCGCACGCCAGGTATTGCAGGATATGACCGCCCAGCAAGCGCGGGCGCAAAGATGATGGCAGTGCAGGAGGCGGCACGTGCTCTGGATGCTGAATGGCGCGGTGAAGATGCATTTTTTACCGGGGTTAGCACCGATAGCCGCATGGTGAGGCGCGGCGATTTATTTGTTGCGCTGAGAGGGGAGAAATACGACGGCCATGAGTTTGTGGCTACTGCGAAGGAGAAGGGTGCGGTAGCGGCGATGGTAAACCGAGGGACGGAGACTGGAAACCGGGAATTGGGAATCCCCCTGATACTGGTAAAGGATACGCGCCTGGGTCTGGGACAATTGGCGGCGCACTGGCGTGGGCGCTTTGCCATCCCATTGGTCGCGGTGACAGGCAGTAATGGCAAGACCACGGTGAAGGAAATGATTGCGTCGATTTTACGGCAGGCGACAGATGGGGCAGACAGGGTGCTGGCGACGGAGGGCAACCTAAACAATGATATCGGTGTACCGCAGATGTTACTGCGATTGCGCGCACAGCACGCTTACGCAGTGATCGAAATGGGCATGAATCACGCCGGCGAGATCGCATACCTGACTGGTCTGGCGAAGCCCAGCGTGGCGCTGATAACCAATGCAGGTGCGGCGCATCTTGAGGGGTTGGGTTCGGTGGAAGCGGTCGCCCGCGCCAAGGGTGAGGTTTTCGAAGGGCTGGATCTGACGGGAGTGGCGATTATCAACGCTGACGACCCTTACGCGCCGTTGTGGCGCAAGTTCGCGGGCAGCAGACGGGTGGTGGATTTTGGCCTGGGTGCAGGCGCAGCGGTGAGCGCCCGCTATCAGCTGAATCCGCTTGACAGCAAGATGACAATGACACTTCCGGATGGGATGGAGGAAGTGGCATTACAGGTTCCCGGCGAACATAACGTGCGTAACGCGCTGGCGGCGGCGGCGGCCACAGCAGCCATGGGCATAGACAAGGAAATCATTGCGCTGGGATTGAGCAGTTTCAGCGGGGTGAAGGGACGCATGCAGAAAAAATGTGGTTTGCATGAGGCAACACTGATAGATGACAGTTACAACGCCAATCCGGAATCGGTGCGAGCCGCACTGGTCGTGCTGGCCGCCGCTCCAGGGAAAAAAATCCTGGTGCTGGGCGACATGGGTGAACTGGGTGCGAATGCGGTAGCTTTGCACGCGAGTATCGGTGAAGAGGCGCGTCTTGCCGGGGTAGACAGGCTGTTTGCTATGGGTGAATTGAGTGCATATGCCGTGGCGAAATTCGGTGCGGGGGCGCGGCATTTTGAGCGCATCGAGGAGCTGGTGGCTGAAGTCAGGGGTCACCTGGCAGCCGATGTCACGGTGCTGGTGAAGGGATCGCGTTTCATGCAAATGGAGCGAGTGGTCAAGGATATCGAATTGTTAAGCGTGAAATGATCATGAGAAACAAAATTTCATTGTTGCGGTTGTCATGCTGCTAGAACTGGCCCAATGGCTGGCGAAGGATATCCGCGCATTCAACGTGCTCAATTACATTACGTTGCGCGCAGTGCTGGCGGCGCTTACCGCTCTGGCAATTTCATTCGTGGTCGGCCCGGCCATGATACGCAAGCTTACCGCTTATAAAATCGGCCAGTCAGTGCGCGATGACGGGCCGCAATCCCACCTCGTCAAAGCGGGCACGCCGACCATGGGCGGCGCATTGATCCTGGTGTCCATCGCCGTCACCACCTTGCTGTGGTCGGATTTGAGCAATCGTTACGTGTGGGTAGTGTTGCTGACCACATTGGGTTTCGGTGTGATCGGCTGGGTGGATGATTACCGCAAGGTGGTATATCGCAATCCCAAGGGCATATCCGCCAAGTCCAAGTTTTTCTGGCAATCGCTGATTGCGATCTCGGTGGCGTTGTACCTTGCGCTCACCGCCGAGCTGCCGGCGCAGACCAGTTTAATCGTACCTTTCTTCAAACAGGTGGCGATCCCGCTGGGTGTATTCGGTTTCGTGACGCTGGCCTACTTTGTCATTGTCGGCACCAGTAACGCGGTCAACCTGACCGACGGTCTCGATGGTCTGGCCATCATGCCGACCGTGATGATCAGCAGTGCCCTGGCAATTTTTGCCTACGTGGCAGGTCATGCGGTATTCGCGAAGTATCTCGGCATTCCCTATGTTCCGCATGCAGGTGAACTGGCTGTGTTCTGCGGCGCCATGGCGGGTGCAGGACTTGCTTTTCTGTGGTTCAACGCTTATCCGGCGGAAGTATTCATGGGCGATGTCGGCGCGCTGGCGCTGGGCGCTGCACTGGGTGTGGTGACGGTGATCGTGCGCCAGGAGATTGTGCTGGTCATCATGGGCGGGGTTTTCGTGGTGGAAACCCTGTCGGTGATGCTGCAAGTGGCTTCATTCAAGTTGACGGGAAAGCGTATTTTCCGCATGGCACCACTGCATCATCACTACGAATTGAAGGGCTGGAAGGAAAACCAGGTGGTGGTGCGTTTCTGGATCATCACCATGATGCTGGTGCTGTTTGGCCTGTCCACGCTGAAACTGAGATGAAAGATTCTGATGCGTCCATATGAATTTGCGAGGTAAAACCGTGTTGGTGCTGGGGATGGGTGAAACCGGATTGTCCATGGTCAAGTGGCTGTCGCGCCAGGGTGCGAACGTGCGTGCTGCTGACAGCCGTGTAGTTCCTCCCAATCTGGATGCAATGCAACGGGCCGTACCTGCTGCACAGGTATTTACCGGCGCATTTTCCGCCGAGACCTTTGCCGGCATAGACCTCATCGCCATCAGCCCCGGTGTGCCGCTGGCAGAACCGCTGGTGCAGCAGGCAGCCAAGTGCGGGGTACCGGTAGTGGGTGATATGGAGCTTTTCGCTCAGGCACTTGGACAGACCGGCAGTCCAGAACCAAAAATCCTGGCGATTACCGGTTCCAACGGCAAGACCACGGTAACTGCCATGGTAGGGGCGATGGTGCAGCGAGCCGGGTGGGATGTCGAGGTGGCAGGCAATATCGGTCCGGCGGTGCTGGATGCGCTGATGCAGCGGGAAGATTCCGGCAAATTGCCGCAAGCATGGGTTCTGGAGATTTCCAGTTTCCAGTTGGAGACTACCCAAAATCTTGATCCAGCTGTCGCGACAGTGCTGAATTTATGCGAAGACCATTTCGACCGCTATGCCGGAATGCAGGATTACGCCGCTGCCAAGGCCAGGATATTCCTGAGTGAGGGCGGTGGTGCACAGATCCTCAACCGCGATGACCCGCTGGTGCGCGCAATGGCCTTGCCCGGAAGAAAGCAGATGACTTTTGGTCTGAATGCGCCGGTTGCCGAGAGTGATTTTGGTTTGCTGCACGACGGTGGCGACACCTGGCTGGTACAGGGGGGGGCACGTTTGCTGAAAACCAGCGAACTCAGTATTACCGGTTTGCACAATGCGGCCAATGCATTGGCCGCGCTGGCACTGTGTCATGCCGTGGAATTGCCGTTTGAGCCATTGCTGCAGGCCTTGCGTGAATTCAAGGGGCTGCCGCATCGGATGGAGAAAGTGGCGGCGTTCGGCGGCGTTACTTTCTACGATGACTCGAAAGGTACTAACGTCGGCGCCACGGTTGCGGCTCTGAACGGCATGACGCAAGGTGTGGTGTTGATCGCCGGCGGCGATGGCAAGGGACAGGATTTTTTCCCGCTGCGGCAGCCATTGGCAGAATGTGCGCGCGCGGTAGTGCTGATCGGGCGCGATGCCGGGAAAATTGCTGCTGCGCTGGCTGGTTGCGGTGTACCGCTGTATCAGGCGAAGACGATGGAGGAAGCGGTGCAGCAAAGCTTTGTGCTGGCACAACAGGGTGATGCGGTACTGATGTCGCCAGCGTGTGCCAGCCTTGACATGTTCAGAAATTACGCACATCGCGCGGAAGTGTTCGTCGCGGCGGTAAGAGAGTTGGCGGCAAAAGTTCCAGCCACGATTGAGCAAGGTCCCAGCCAATGATTTACCAGACTGACATCAACAACCAGAGAATGCCGCACGACTTTGATCAGACCCTGGTCTGGTCTGCGATATTGTTGCTGAGCCTGGGATTGGTGATGGTCTATTCCGCTTCCATTGCCATCGCCGAAGCGGGGCGCGGCACCGGTGGCTATGCGGCTCATTTTCTCGTGCGGCATGGGGCTTATCTGCTGGTGGGTCTGCTGGCGGGATTGATCGCGTTCCAGGTGCCGATGCCGGTATGGCAGAAATATTCATTTCATCTATTCCTGCTGGGAGTGCTGCTGCTGGTGCTGGTGTTGATTCCCGGAATAGGCCGTGAGGTCAACGGCAGTCGGCGCTGGTTATCGCTGCTGGTAGTGAATTTGCAACCATCCGAGTTCATGAAGCTGTTCGTAGTGATTTACGCCGCTGATTACACCATTCGCAAAAGTGCGTACCTGGACAGTTTTCGCAAAGGTTTTTTCCCGATGTTGATCGTGATGCTGGTGATAGGTCTGCTGCTGCTGCGCGAGCCGGACTTCGGCGCATTCGTTGTTATCACCGCCATCGCAATGGCGGCCTTGTTCCTGGGGGGCATGAATCTGAAGCTGTTCGCGGGGCTGATCAGTTTTCTGGTTGCCGGTCTATTGGCGCTGATCTGGGTCGAGCCTTACCGCATGCAACGCATTGTGGGGTTCATGGACCCGTGGATTGACCCTTATGGAAAAGGCTATCAGTTAAGTCATGCCTTGATTGCATTCGGACGCGGCGAATGGCTGGGTGTTGGTTTGGGTGGCAGCGTGGAAAAACTTTTTTACCTGCCCGAAGCGCATACCGATTTCCTGCTGGCGGTAATCGCGGAAGAGCTGGGTTTCATCGGTGTGATAACAGTGGTGGCGCTGTTCGCGGGCCTGGTGATTCGCGCTTTCGTGATAGGCCGTCAGGCGGCGATGCGGGAACGTCACTTTTCCGCGCTGGTGGCGCAAGGTATCGGCGTATGGCTGGGAGTGCAGGCTTTCATCAACATGGGTGTGAACATGGGGGTATTGCCTACCAAGGGGCTGACCTTGCCGCTGATGAGTTTTGGTGGCAGCAGTATTGTCGCCAACTGTATCGCACTGGCAGTGTTGCTGCGAGTGGATTGGGAGAATCGGCAACTCATGCGGGGTCTCACCGTATGAACGGGTGCTTGCAGAGAATCAATGTGGGAGTGCTGACTTGGCGCACACCATCCTGATCATGGCTGGCGGAACTGGTGGCCATGTATTTCCCGGATTGGCGGTGGCGGATTACATGAAGGCAGCGGGTTGGCGCGTCGTGTGGCTGGGAACCGAGGGAGGGATGGAGACAATGCTGGTGCCGCAACGCGGGTATGACACAAGGATCATCCGTTTTTCCGGTGTGCGCGGGAAAAATGCTGCTGCGTGGCTGACGCTGCCGCTACGGCTGCTGCTGGCATTCTGGCAAAGCGCCAAGGTGCTGTTCCAGGTGCGCCCCGACGTGGTGTTGGGCATGGGTGGTTATCCGGCGTTTCCCGGTGGCCTGATGGCTTCGTTGCTGGGCAAGCCACTGGTGATACACGAACAGAATTCGATAGCGGGCCTCACCAACAAAGTGCTGGCGAAGTTTGCAGATAAGGTTCTGCTGGGTTTTCCGGATGCAATCAGAAATGATAACAAGACAGTATTTTCCGGTAATCCGGTGCGTCATGCGATCAGCCAGTTGGATGCGCCAGAAACAAGGTATGCCGCTCGTGATAAAAATGGCAGCGGAAGATTGAGATTGCTGGTGATAGGCGGCAGTTTGGGCGCGCATGCGCTGAACACCGTGGTGCCACAGGCATTGGGACTGATTCCGGAAAGCAGGCGCCCGCAGGTGACGCACCAGGCAGGAGCAAAGCATCTGGATACATTAAGAAAGAATTATGCGGAAGCGGGAGTGACAGGTGAGTTGGTGGCATTCATTGAAGACATGGCCGCTTGCTATGCCGATTGTGATCTGGTGATTTGCCGCGCTGGTGCACTCACCGTCGCTGAACTGGCAGCGGCGGGGGTGGCAAGCATACTGGTGCCGTTCCCCTACGCCGTGGACGATCATCAAACTAGCAATGCCAGATTTCTGAGCGCGCGCGATGCAGCCGTGCTGCTGCCGCAAAAGGAGATGACCCCACAAGGTTTGGCACAACTTCTGACGGAGTTAAGCCGCGACAGATTATTGGAGATGGCGGTAAAAGCGCGCGCACTGGCGAAACCCGATGCCACTCAATTGGTGGCGCAAGTTTGCATCGAAATGGCAAAGGCATGAATCCGGAACCATGAAACATAAAGTCAAACACGTTCATTTTGTCGGCATTGGCGGCTCGGGTATGAGCGGCATTGCCGAAGTGCTGTTCAACCTGGGTTACCAGGTGAGCGGTTCGGATCTGGCCGACAACGCCGCCACGCAGCGCCTGAAAAGTCTGGGTATCACTATCCATCGTGGTCACGCACGTGATCAAGTGGCATCAGCGGATGCGGTCGTGACGTCAACCGCGGTGCAGCCGGACAATCCGGAAGTGGTTGCGGCTCATGCACGTAATGTTCCAGTGGTACCGCGCGCCATGATGCTGGCGGAATTGTTGAGATTGCGCCAGGGCATCGCTGTTGCCGGTACTCATGGCAAGACTACCACCACCAGTCTGATCGCCAGCATTCTGGCGGAAGCGGGAATGGACCCGACCTTCGTCATCGGCGGCAGACTGGAAGCTGCGGGCTCCCATGCCAGGCTGGGCAGCGGAGAGTTCATCGTGGTGGAAGCAGATGAATCGGACGCTTCATTTCTCTACCTGCAACCGGTGCTGGCGGTGGTGACCAATATCGATGCCGATCACATGGAAACCTACGGCCATGACTTCGGCAGACTCAAACAGGCATTCGTGGATTTTGTGCAGCACCTGCCTTTTTACGGGATGGCAATGCTGTGTGTGGATGACGCCAACGTGCGTGCAATCATGCCTGCGATTGCCAGACCCATCACCACCTACGGTCTGTCGGATACGGCGTTAATCCGCGCAGCGGATATTCGTCACAGCGGGGGGCGGATGTGCTTTACCGCACTGATAGGGGTAAATGGCAAGACGCGCAAGCTCGACATCACGCTCAATCTGCCGGGGCTGCATAACGTGCAGAATGCACTCGCTGCCATTGCAGTGGGTAACGAGGTGGGGGCGCCGGATAAAGCCATCATCAGCGCTCTGGCCGGATTCAGAGGAGTGGGGCGGCGTTTTCAGCGCTATGGCGAAATCAAATTAGCCAGTGACAGGAATGAGCGGAGTGGCAGTTTCACATTGGTTGATGATTATGGTCATCACCCGGTGGAAATGGCAGCCACCATCGCTGCGGCGCGCGGTGCGTTCCCTGGGCGTCGCCTGGTGCTGGCATTCCAGCCGCATCGTTACACGCGTACGCGCGACGTGTTCGAGGATTTCGTCAAGGTGTTGTCCACCGCCGACGTGCTGCTGTTAACCGAAGTTTACCCCGCAGGCGAAGCGCCGATCGTGGCTGCCGACAGCAAGTCGCTAGCGCGCGCAGTAAGGGTGCAAGGTAAGGTGGAACCAATTTATGTCGAGACTGTGGGCGATCTGCCTGCTGCCATCCGTAGAGTGGCGCAGGACGGCGACGTGGTACTGGTGATGGGAGCGGGGTCGGTGGGCGGAGTGGCGCCCAGTATTGTGCTGGGGGATGGAGATACAGCGGGCAAAGCATGATGCGCCTGAGGGTTGGAGCGGCAAGAATGAAAGCAGCTGAAAAAGATCTGTGCGGCAGCATTAACGAATTTTTCACATTACCAGTCTGTTACAGGATGCGTGAATGGATATGACGGAACCCGATAAATTCACTGCTGATTCATGCGTGCCTTCCAAAGAGGGGATGAAAGGAGTCCTGCGCGGTGAAGTGCGCGTGAATGAGTCGATGAAAAAGCATACTTCCTGGAGGGCGGGCGGGGAGGCAGAACGTGTTTATATTCCGGCCGATTTAGCTGATCTTGCCCAGTTCATGCGCACCCTGCTGCAGGGAGAGCCAGTGCATATGGTGGGACTGGGCAGCAATCTGCTGGTACGTGACGGCGGGGTGCGCGGTACGGTAGTGCTGCTGCATGCGCGGCTGGATGAACTGCGTCTGGAGCAACAGACCGCTGACGGAGGATTGATTTATGCCGGGGCGGGCGTGGCCTGTGCCAAGGTGGCGCGGTATGCGGCAGTGCATGGTTTGGCAGGCGCCGAATTTCTGGCCGGCATCCCCGGCACGGTGGGCGGGGCGCTGGCAATGAATGCGGGTTGTTACGGCAGCGAAACCTGGGAGATCGTTGAGCGCATACAGACGCTCAATCGTGCTGGCCAGTTGCGAGTACGGCTGCCAAGTGATTACACAGTCGGTTACCGGCATGTGGCTTTGCAGCCGGAACCGGGGAATCTCTCTGCTGAAGAGTGGTTTGTAGGCGGGTGGTTCAGATTAAAAAATGGCGATGACGTGGTCTCGCGCAAGAAGATCAAGGAATTGCTCGCTCGGCGGATCGACAGTCAGCCATTGAACCTGCCCAACGCCGGTTCGGTGTTTCGCAATCCGCAGGGAGACCACGCAGCGCGGCTGATTGAATCATGCGGGCTGAAGGGTTTTGGCATCGGTGGTGCGATGGTTTCATCCAAGCATGCAAATTTCATTGTCAATACCGGCAATGCTACTGCGGCTGATATTGAAGCAGTGATTGCAGCAGTACGCAGTACCGTGAAAGAACAGACCGGAATCGAATTGGTGCAGGAAGTGCGGATTATCGGAGTGGTCGGCTGTGAGTAATCATGATTTTGGAAAAGTGGCAGTTCTTCTCGGTGGCCGTTCCGCCGAACGCGAGATCTCGCTCAAAAGCGGCCAAGCTGTGCTGGCTGCGCTGCGACGCAGGAACGTGGATGCGCACCCGTTTGATCCTGCCGAGCAACCGATGGAAGCGTTGTTGCGGCAAGGGTTCAAGCGGGCGCATATCGCCTTGCATGGGCGCTATGGCGAAGATGGCACGGTGCAAGGCGCACTGGAACTGATGGGGCTGCCTTATACCGGCAGCGGTGTCATGGCGAGCGCGCTGGCGATGGATAAATGGCGCACCAAACTGCTGTGGCAGGCAGCGGGGATCAACTCTCCGCGCTATGCCATGCTTGATGCGCAAAGTGATTTTGACGCGGTGGTACAGGAGTTGGGTCTGCCCCTGATCGTCAAGCCTTCACGCGAAGGATCGACCATAGGTTTGAGCAAAGTGACAGCAGCAGAGGATTTGCCGGCTGCCTACCAGCTGGCGGCAAAGCATGACTCCATGGTATTGGCGGAGCAATTTATCGAGGGGATGGAATTAACCGCTGCCATTCTTGGCGAGACCCCGCTGCCGCTGGTGCGGATCGAAACAGCAGGTGGATTGTACGATTACCAGGCCAAGTATTTGTCCGACGATACCAGTTACTTCTGTCCAAGTGGTCTGTCTGCCGAGCAGGAACAGGCGATCCAGGCGCAAGCGCTGCGGGCGCACCAGATTCTGGGATGTGAAGGCTGGGGCAGGGTGGATGTGATGCTGGATAAATCAGGCAAGGCATATTTTCTCGAGACCAATACTTCTCCGGGCATGACTGACCACAGCCTGGTGCCGATGGCGGCAAGGGCGGCGGGAATATCGTTTGAGGATCTGGTGGTACGGATACTGGAGCTGGCGCATGTGGGATAACCACCACACGTTGCAGTTGCTGGCCAATCTGCTGCTTGCGCTGGCTGCCCTTGCGGCGACCTACACCATCGGTTTATGGATGGTGAATTCGTCAGTGTTTCCGTTGAAAGAAGTGAGTGTCAGTGGCAGCGGCATCAACGCCAGCGGCGGCGAATTGAAGCACGTGACACGAGAGCAAATAGATAAAGTGGTTCGCAGCAAGATCGCGGGGAATTTCCTGACAGTTGATCTGGACGCGACGCGTGACGCATTCGAGAAATTGCCCTGGGTAAGGGCTGCAGGTGTACGGCGGCATTGGCCGCAGACTCTGGAAGTAACGCTGGAAGAACATGTGGCAGTGGCACGCTGGGGCAACGAGGCGCTGGTGAATACCCATGGAGAGGTATTTGACGACGCTGCCATCACGCTTGATGGGAAATTGCCGGTATTCATCGGGCCGCCGGAAAGTTCATTCGATGTGGCACGGCAATATGCTGCTTTCAGCAAGTTGCTGCAACCGTTGCGGCAGAACATTGTCCAGTTGCATCTTTCACCACGTCGCGCCTGGCGCATTCACCTGGAGAACGGGACTGTGCTGGAACTGGGGCGCGATCAGATGGAAGCGCGCCTGGCACGCTATGTCCTGGCGTACGACCGCAGCCTCGCACAATTGAATCAACAGCTTTCTTATGTGGATTTGCGTTATTCCAACGGCTTTGCTGTGCGCATGCCGGAAGCATCGCAGCAGGAACCACGCAAACCAAACCTGAAAAAAGCAGCATGAGATTAAGGATTCGCAAAATAAATGAATAGAGTCAATGAAAATAAGAATCTGATTGTCGGCCTCGACATCGGCACTTCAAAGATCGTCGCTATCGTCGCCGAGGTCAAGCCGGAGGGCGGATTTGAAATTATCGGCATGGGCAGCCACCCGTCGCGCGGCTTGAAGAAAGGCGTGGTGGTCAACATCGAAACTACGGTGAACGCGATCCAGCGCGCACTGGAAGAAGCGGAGTTAATGGCCAATTGCAAGATTCGTGAGGTCTATACCGGCATTGCCGGTAGTCATATCAAGAGTTTCAATTCACACGGGACAGTGGCGATCAAGGACAAGGAGGTGTCGCGCATAGACGTGGAGCGGGTGATGGAAACCGCCAAGGCGGTGAACATTCCGGCTGACCAGCAGGTGCTGCATATTCTCAATCAGGAATTTATCGTAGATGGTCAGGAAGACGTGCGCGAGCCTATCGGTATGAGCGGCATCCGTCTGGAAGTAAAAGTGCATATCGTTACAGGTGCGGTATCGGCAGCGCAGAACATCATGAAGTGCGTGCGTCGCTGCGGCCTGGAAGTGCGCGACCTGGTGCTGCAACCACTGGCTTCGGCAATGGCGGTACTGTCGGAAGACGAGAAGGATCTGGGCGTGTGCCTGGTGGATATTGGCGGCGGTACTACTGACATTGCGGTATTCACCAATGGTGCAATTCGTCATACGGCGGTGATTCCGATTGCTGGTGACCAGATCACCAATGATATTGCGATGGCTTTGCGCACCCCCACCAAGGATGCGGAGGACATCAAGTGCAGCTACGGCTGCGCTCTGCGCGGCATGGCTGATCCTCACGAAATGGTGGAAGTATCGGGCGTAGGTGACCGTGGTGCGCGCCAGCTTTCCAGACAAACGCTGGCGGAAGTGATTGAGCCGCGGGTGGAAGAGCTTTATTCCCTGGTGCAGGCCGAACTGCGCCGCAGCGGTTTCGAGGAACTGCTTTCATCCGGGATCGTCATCACCGGGGGCAGCAGTTCCCTGCAAGGTATGGTGGAGCTGGGTGAGGAAATATTTCACATGCCGGTACGGTTGGGATTGCCGCACTATCGCGGCGGATTGGCGGAGGTGGTGCGCACACCGCGATTCTCCACTGGTGTCGGGCTGGTCATTGCCGGCATGGAACAGCTGCAGCGACACCAGCACAGCCGGCTGCAGGGTAATTCGTTCAAGCAGGTTCTGGAAAGAATGAAGAGTTGGTTTCAGGGAAATTTTTAGGGTTCGAGGCTGGGGATAGAGGAGTGAGCGTGCCGCGGTTGGTATCAGGATTGTCAGGTTTAGGGTTGAAAGTTCGAGGAAAATTTTTTAGAAATTGCGTTTTTAATTCACTAAAGGAGAAGCATAATGTTCGAAATCATGGATACACAAACACAGGAAGCGGTCATAAAAGTTATCGGTGTCGGTGGTTGCGGTGGTAATGCGGTGGATCACATGTCCAGAACGGCGTGCAGGGTGTGGAGTTCATTTGTGCCAATACCGACGCGCAGGCGTTGAAGCGTAATCAGGCGCGCACTTTGTTGCAACTGGGATCGACCATCACCAAGGGATTGGGTGCGGGGGCCAACCCGGAAATCGGGCGTGAAGCGGCTCTGGAGGATCGCGATCGTATCGCCGAGTTGATCGAAGGTGCGGACATGCTGTTTGTCACTGCCGGAATGGGCGGCGGTACCGGTACCGGTGCTGCGCCAGTGGTGGCACAGGTGGCGAAAGAGATGGGCATCCTCACCGTGGCGGTAGTGACCAAGCCATTTGCATTTGAGGGCAAACGCCTGAAAGCGGCGCAGGCTGGAATGGAGGCGCTGTCGCAGCATGTTGATTCGCTGATCGTGATTCCCAACGACAAGCTGATGGTGGTGTTGGGGGAGGATGTCAGCATGCTGGATGCGTTCAAGGCCGCCAATAATGTGCTATATGGCGCAGTTGCCGGAATTGCGGAGGTCATCAACTGTCCGGGTCTGGTCAATGTAGACTTTGCCGATGTGAAAACAGTGATGTCGGAAATGGGGGTGGCGATGATGGGTTCCGCATTCGCCTCGGGCATAGACCGCGCACGCGTGGCAGCAGAGCAGGCAGTATCAAGTCCTCTGCTGGAAGACTTGAATCTCTCCGGGGCACGCGGGGTGCTGGTCAATATTACGGCCAGTTCGGGAATGAAGATGCGGGAAGTTCATGAAGTGATGAGTACCATCAAGGACTTTACCGCTGAAGATGCGACGGTAATTGTCGGTACTGTGATCGACGAAAGCATGGGGGATAACCTGAGGGTCACCATGGTGGCAACTGGGCTGGGTGGAGCGGTCGGCCGTACCCAACCCAAACCGTTGAGCATTATTCACACCCGTACCGGAACCGACGATGCAGTATTGGTAGATGCAGCGAGCTGGAAGGAGTTGGAGATTCCCGCCGCGATCCGCACCAACAGAAGGCACGATGCAACCGTGGAGGCGATGAAGCAATCCGGAGTGGATGTGCTGGACATCCCGGCGTTCCTGCGGAAGCAGGCTGATTGATGGGGACTCCTTAAGGACCAAACACCAGAGCATGCCGATGCCTTGATCCCGCCGCATTTCCGGAATGCGCAGCCAGCCGTGCCGCTCGGCATCACGCGACGAATGTCGGGAACGCACATGGGGCGACGCGAGTTTTGCCGCCTGCGCCACTGGTTAAGGACACTCACGCGTTCTAGCGCTGCGGCACCATCTGTTTGGCTTGCCTTTTCAGCAGTGATTCGATTGCGCTTTTTAATGGTGATGCCGGCAATTCTGCAGCCAATTGACTCAGGTTTTCCATGCCGACCGGGCCGATATTCAGGTTTTTATCGACCTTGTTATCCACTTTAAAAGTATGGTTATGTGCTTGCACAGCAACCCGAATTGCAGTAACCTCGTAGCCCTTCTTGTTGAATTTTAATAATAACGACGGTGCAATCTGTTTCAGTTTTGCCGCAATCGCGCCGCTAGTTGCGTATAGAGTCAAGCTTCCTTCGGAAAACCAGCCCACAGTGCAGCATCCTGCCAATTGCGATGGGGCGATTTCCACGAATGCTCGCTGCATCAGGGTCAACTGGTTCGCTTGGGCGAACAGTCCTTGCTGATCTGCCGCTGTGCCAAGGGTGGTGAGGTAAAAATTGATCTTGCGTACAGTCATGGTTGAACGAAAATTTAGGGAATAAGATGAATGTTATTCTAGTTTCCAGTAACTTGGTAAAAGCAAGAACCCTGACCCTGACCCTGACCGGCGTGCATCTGGCATTGCTGGCAGGGGCATTATTTCTGGTTATCGTAGTGCTGGCGCTGGGGTTGAATTATCTTTCATTGCGCTATGCAGACAAGATAGATAGCCCCTCCCTTCGGTCCCTGGTATTGAGTGTACAGCAGGAAGAGCGCCAGAAAAACCAATCGTACCTGCGCGATAGCCTGAATGCCATGGCGGTCAGAATGGGACAAATGCAGGCGCAACTGTTGCGGCTCGATAGCTTGGGTGAGCGTCTGGCTGAACTGTCCGGTATCAAGCCCCAGGAATTTTTATTCAATCAAACTCTGGGACAGGGGGGCGCGCTTTCCACTATGCCGGCACAGGATATTTCATTTGATGAATTCAACAGCAAAATGAATGAGCTGTCGCTTACATTGAATGATCGCACCGATAAACTGGGCGCGCTTGACACCTTTCTGCTGCAAGACAGACTCAAGAAAAAAACACTACCAACCCTCGCGCCTGTAGAAGCTAGATGGTTTACTTCCAGTTTTGGCTTGCGCATCGACCCTTTCACAGGAAAAAGCGCTTCTCATGAAGGAGTCGATTTTATTGCTGAGATCGGCACGCCCATCATGGCTGCGGCAGGCGGCGTGGTAGTCTACTCTGACTATCACCCCGAATATGGTAACATGATCGATATTGACCACGGCAATGACCTCGTCAGCCGCTATGCCCATGCCGCCAAGCGCTTGGTCAAACCAGGGCAAGTGGTATTACGGGGACAGAAGATCGCAGAAGTGGGGAGTACCGGCCGCTCTACCGGGCCACACCTTCATTTTGAAGTCAGACACAGAGGCTTGCCGCAGAATCCAACGCGATTCTTGAAAGCGCCCGGCTGAGTCGGATTGATGATCTGCTGTGGGGGTGAGGCCGAAAACCTCACCCCTTTGTTTTTGGACGACTGTTTAAACAGAATTATTTCGAGATTTTATGCTTAACAATCTGCTCAAGAAAGTCTTCGGCAGCCGTAATGATCGGCTGGTCAAACAATATTTTCAGACGGTAGGTGTGGTCAACTCGCTGGAGCCTGCGCTGGCGTCATTGACTGACGCCGAGTTGCGCGCCAAAACCGATGAGTTCAAACAGCGCATTGCAAATGGAGAGACCCTGGATGCATTGCTGCCAGAGGCGTTTGCAGTAGTGCGTGAAGCTAGCAAACGGGTGCTGGGAATGCGCCATTTCGGTGTGCA
>JAPLQS010000090.1 GCA_026399575.1 Nitrosospira sp.
AGTAGCCAAAGCAGAAATTCTAGATGCAATCGCCAATATGACCGTGCTGGAACTTTCCCAGCTGATCAAAGAGATGGAAGAAAAGTTCGGTGTCTCAGCCGCTGCAGCAGCAGTGGTAGCAGCAGCTCCCGCAGCCGGTGCCGCTGCCGCCCCGGCGGAAGAGCAGACCGAGTTTTCCGTAATACTGACCGCTGCCGGTGATAGCAAAGTTAACGTGATCAAGGTGGTGCGCGCAGTTACCGGCCTGGGCCTGAAAGAAGCCAAAGACCTGGTGGATGGAGCACCCAAAGCGGTCAAGGAAGGCATTTCCAAAGCCGATGCAGATGCCATTCAGAAGCAACTGACTGAAGCTGGCGCAGCTTGCGAAATCAAGTAAAGAAGTAGTGGCAGGAGGCGGGCTGGCAGCACGAAATGTGCCGCCAGCCTTTGGCCTCTCTAGCGTGTTGATTTTTGCATTATTTGTGACGCAGAACGCATAACACAGCAGGCAGAGAGCACTCTGCTTGCTGTTTTCTGACCCCCGGAGAGATTCCATGAGCTATTCGTTTACCGAGAAAAAACGCATCCGTAAAAGTTTCGCCAAGCGCGCCAGCGTGCTGCCGATCCCTTTTCTTCTCGCCACCCAGCTCGAATCATATGTAGCCTTCCTGCAAGCGCGGCGCCAATCAGGGGTTGCAGGCGGCCTTCACCTCTATTTTCCCGATCGAAAGCCATTCCAAGAATGCGCGTCTCGATTTTGTCAGCTACGATCTTGGCACCCCTCCGTTCGATGTCAAGGAATGCCAGCAGCGCGGACTTACTTATGCTTCCCCGTTGCGCGCCAAAGTGCGGCTGACGCTCATGGACAAAGAAGCTTCCAAGCCGACAATTAAGGAGGTGAAGGAGCAGGAGGTTTACATGGGAGAGATTCCTCTCATGACCAACACGGGCTCATTCGTCATCAACGGCACTGAACGCGTGATCGTGTCGCAACTGCATCGCTCGCCCGGCGTATTCTTCGAGCATGACCGCGGCAAGACGCACTCATCCGGAAAGTTGCTGTTTTCTGCAAGAATTATTCCGTATCGCGGCTCCTGGCTTGATTTCGAGTTCGATCCCAAGGATTACCTCTATTTTCGTGTTGACCGCCGCCGCAAAATGCCGGTCACCACGCTGCTGAAAGCAATAGGCTATACGCCGGAACAGATTCTGGCAGGTTTCTTTTCTTTCGATGTTTTTCATCTGTCGAAAAAGGGCATCCAGTTTGAACTGGTGCCGGAGCGGTTGCGTGGCGACATGGCGCGGTTTGACATTACTACCAAGAGCGGCAAGGTAATCGTGCAGAAAGACAAGCGCATCACCGTCAAGCATGTGCGGGAACTGCAACAGGCAGGCATAGACAGACTTGCCGTGCCGGAAGATTTTCTGCTGGGACGGGTATTGGGTCACAACGTGGTGGACAAGGAAACAGGCGAAGTCGTGGCGCTGGCCAACGACGAAATCACCGAAGTGCTGCTCGCCAAGTTGCACGAAGCCAATACAGAAAAAATTTACACCATTTACACCAACGACCTTGATCAGGGCGCTTACATATCACAGACCTTGCGGATAGACGAGACTGCCGACCAGATGGCCGCGCAAGTAGCCATCTATCGGATGATGCGTCCCGGCGAACCGCCTACCGAGGATGCAGTCAAGTCGCTGTTCAATGGCTTGTTCTATGCACCGGAACGCTACGACCTGTCTGTAGTGGGGCGGATGAAATTCAATCGCCGTGTGGGCAAGACTGAATTGACTGGTGCCAACACCCTGTCGAATGAGGACATCATCGCGGTCATCATGATACTGGTAGAAC
Organism: Nitrosospira sp.; assembly: GCA_026399575.1. Lineage (GTDB taxonomy): Bacteria > Pseudomonadota > Gammaproteobacteria > Burkholderiales > Nitrosomonadaceae > VFJL01. The sequence continues at coordinate 1,835 of JAPLQS010000090.1, forward strand.
TGCGCAACGGCCGTGGCGAGATAGACGACATCGATCATCTCGGTAACCGCCGTGTACGTTCTGTCGGCGAATTGGCTGAGAATCAGTTCCGTTCCGGACTGGTACGGGTGGAGCGCGCAGTGAAAGAGCGTTTGAGTCAGGCTGAGTCGGATAATCTGATGCCGCATGATCTGATTAACGCCAAACCGGTATCGGCAGCGGTACGCGAATTTTTCGGTTCCAGTCAGCTGTCGCAGTTTATGGATCAGACCAATCCGCTTTCAGAGATCACCCACAAACGGCGCGTATCGGCACTGGGACCGGGTGGCCTGACGCGCGAGCGCGCAGGGTTTGAGGTACGCGACGTGCACCCCACTCATTATGGCCGGGTGTGCCCGATCGAAACGCCGGAAGGCCCCAACATCGGCCTGATCAATTCACTGGCGCTGTACGCCCGCACCAATGAATATGGTTTCATGGAAACGCCGTACCGCAAAGTGAAGAGTGGTAAGGTCACCGATGAAATTGACTATCTGTCGGCCATCGAGGAAGGTCAGTATGTGATTGCCCAGGCGAATGCGGAACTGGATCGTCATGGCAAGTTTTCCAGTGACATTGTCTCCTGCCGGCACAAAAATGAATTTGCCCTGGCGACACCGGATCGGATCGAATATATGGACGTGGCACCAGCGCAGATTGTATCGGTGGCAGCCTCGCTGATTCCATTCCTGGAACATGATGATGCCAACCGCGCTTTGATGGGTTCCAACATGCAGCGCCAGGCGGTGCCTTGCCTGCGTGCCGAGAAATCACTGGTGGGCACCGGGATCGAGCGTGTGGTCGCAGTGGATTCCGGGACTGCAGTGCAGGCGGTGCGCGGCGGCGTGGTGGACTATGTGGATGCAGGCCGGATCGTGGTACGGGTGCATGACACTGAGACACGTGCCGGTGAAGTGGGTGTGGATATTTACAACCTGATCAAATATACCCGTTCCAACCAGAACACCAACATCAATCAGCGCCCGCTGGTGAAAGTAGGGGATGTGATTGCGCGTGGCGATGTGGTGGCAGATGGCGCTTCCACCGACCTGGGTGAGTTGGCATTGGGACAGAATATGCTGGTTGCATTCATGCCATGGAACGGCTACAACTTCGAGGATTCAATTCTCATTTCCGAGCGTGTCGTTGCCGAAGACCGTTTCACCTCGATTCATATCGAGGAATTGTCGGTGGTGAGTCGCGATACCAAACTGGGAACGGAAGAAATCACCGGTGATATTTCCAATCTGTCGGAAGTGCAACTCGGCCGTCTGGATGAATCCGGCATTGTCCATATCGGTGCCGAAGTGGAAGCGGGTGATGTGCTGGTGGGCAAGGTTACGCCCAAGGGCGAGACCCAGTTGACTCCGGAAGAGAAACTGCTGCGGGCGATTTTTGGAGAGAAGGCCTCCGACGTGAAAGATACATCGCTACGTGTACCCTCAGGTATTTCCGGCACAGTGATCGATGTGCAGGTATTTACCCGCGAGGGCATTGAGCGTGACAAGCGTGCCCAGCAGATCATTGATGACGAACTGAAACGCTACAAGAAGGACCTGGCTGATCAGATGCGGATCGTCGAATCTGATGCATTTGAGCGTATTGAGCGCTTGCTCAAGGGTAAGGCGGCAACAGGCGGACCGAAAAAACTCGCCAAGGGTGCGCGCATTACCAAGGAATATCTGGACAGTATTGATCCGCACCATTGGTTCGACATACGCCTGTCCAACGAAGCGGTGAGTCTGCAATTGGAACAGATCAAGGAAGGTCTGGCACAGAAGCGCAAGGCATTTGACGCCGCTTTTGACGAGAAGAAAAAGAAACTGACCCAGGGGGATGAGCTGCCGCCAGGTGTACAGAAAATGGTCAAGGTTTATGTGGCGGTAAAACGACGTTTGCAGCCGGGCGACAAAATGGCAGGGCGCCATGGCAACAAGGGCGTAATTTCCAAAATCGTGCCGGTGGAGGATATGCCCTACATGGCTGATGGCACTCCGGTGGACGTCGTGCTGAATCCGCTGGGTGTACCTTCACGCATGAACGTGGGACAGATACTGGAAACCCATCTGGGATGGGCAGCGAAAGGTTTGGGCAGAAAGATCGGCGACATGCTGCAGGCCCACAACAAGCCTGCCGAAATCAGAAAGTTTCTTAATAAGATTTACAACAGCAGCGGCAAACCGGAGGATATTGCTTCGCTCACCGATGGAGAAATCCTGGATTTGGCGGAGAATCTCAAGGACGGCGTCCCTTTTGCAACCCCGGTGTTCGATGGTGCCACCGAGCATGAAATCAAGGACATGCTGGAGCTTGCCGGCCTGCCGCGCTCCGGCCAGATCGCGCTTTATGACGGCAGAACCGGTGAAGCTTTCGATCGCCTTGTCACGGTGGGCTACATGCATGTACTGAAGCTGCATCATTTGGTGGACGACAAGATGCACGCGCGCTCTACTGGCCCCTACAGTTTGGTAACCCAGCAACCGCTAGGTGGCAAGGCCCAGTTTGGCGGCCAGCGTTTCGGTGAGATGGAGGTTTGGGCATTGGAAGCCTATGGTGCTGCCTATACCCTGCAGGAAATGTTGACAGTCAAATCCGACGATGTGAATGGACGCACCAAAGTGTATGAGAGCATCGTCAAGGGTGAGCACAAGATTGATGCCGGCATGCCGGAATCATTCAATGTACTGGTAAAGGAAATCCGTTCGCTGGCGCTGGACATCGATTTGGATCGGCATTAACAATTTTTGCTGCAGCGGTATAAAAAGCTGAAGGCTTTATATATCCGTGCATCTTCGCCGATAAACTTTATATCGATCCCTGATTAACAGGAGTGACAAATGAAAGCACTGCTCGATTTATTTAAACAGGTTACCCAGAAGGAAGAGTTCGACTCAATCAAGGTCGGCCTCGCTTCACCGGAGAAAATACGTTCCTGGTCTTATGGCGAGGTGAAGAAACCTGAAACCATCAACTACCGTACTTTCAAGCCGGAGCGGGACGGGTTGTTCTGCGCCAAGATTTTTGGTCCGGTAAAGGACTATGAATGTCTATGCGGGAAATACAAGCGCTTGAAGCACCGCGGGGTGATCTGCGAGAAATGCGGTGTTGAAGTAACGCTGTCCAAGGTGCGGCGTGAGCGCATGGGGCATATCGAATTGGCTTCCCCGGTGGCACACATCTGGTTCCTGAAATCGTTGCCGTCGCGTCTGGGTATCGTGCTGGATATGACCCTGCGCGATATCGAGCGGGTACTTTATTTTGAAGCCTTTGTGGTGACCGATCCCGGCATGACGCCGCTGGCACGCTGCCAATTGCTGACAGATGACGACTATCGCGCCAAGATGGAAGAATATGGCGATGATTTCCGCGCCAGCATGGGTGCAGAGGGTATTCGCGATTTATTGAGCAACATCAACATCCGTGCGGAAATCGAAAATTTGCGGCGCGAGATGGCAACCACCGGTTCAGAAACCAAGATGAAGAAAATCTCCAAGCGCCTGAAAGTGCTGGAGGCCTTCAACAAATCCGGCATCAAGCCGGAGTGGATGGTGCTGGCGGTGTTGCCGGTGCTGCCGCCGGAATTACGTCCGCTGGTGCCGCTGGACGGCGGGCGTTTCGCCACTTCTGATCTGAATGATTTGTATCGTCGCGTCATCAACCGCAACAACCGGCTGAAGCGCTTGCTGGAGTTGAAAGCACCGGAAATCATCGTGCGCAACGAAAAACGCATGCTGCAGGAAGCGGTGGATTCGCTGCTGGACAATGGCCGTCGCGGTAAAGCCATGACAGGTGCCAACAAACGCCCGCTGAAATCTCTCGCCGACATGATCAAAGGCAAGGGCGGACGTTTCCGGCAGAATTTGCTGGGCAAGCGCGTGGACTATTCCGGGCGCTCGGTGATTGTGGTCGGTCCGCAACTCAAGCTGCATCAGTGCGGTCTGCCGAAGAAAATGGCGCTGGAACTGTTCAAGCCTTTCATTTTCAATAAACTGGAAATAATGGGCATCGCCAGTACCATCAAGGCAGCCAAGCGGGAAGTGGAGAATGAAACTCCAGTCGTGTGGGACATCCTGGAAGATGTCATTCGTGAGCACCCGGTGATGCTGAACCGCGCACCGACGTTGCATCGTTTGGGTATCCAGGCATTTGAGCCGGTGCTGATTGAGGGCAAGGCGATACAGTTGCATCCGCTGGTGTGTGCCGCATTCAATGCCGACTTTGACGGTGACCAGATGGCAGTACACGTGCCGCTGTCACTGGAAGCACAAATGGAATGTCGCACATTGATGATGTCAACCAATAACATTCTCTCACCCGCTAATGGTGAGCCGATTATTGTGCCGTCGCAGGATATCGTGCTGGGTTTGTATTACACCACCCGTGAGAGGGTCAATGCGCTTGGTGAGGGCATGATGTTCGCCAACATCAGTGAACTGTCGCGTGCCTATGAGAGCCGGGTAGTAGAGCTGAATGCCAAAATTCTGGTGCGCATCAAGGAATATGAGGTGGACGCCGAGGGTGGGCGCCGCGAAATAACCACGCGCTATGACACCACTGTGGGACGTGCGCTGCTATCCGTGATCCTGCCAGCTGGGCTGCCTTTCCCCCTGATTAACAAGGCGCTCAAGAAGAAGGAAATATCCAAGCTTATCAATGCCAGTTTCCGTCGTTGTGGCTTGCGCGAGACAGTGATTTTCGCCGATAAACTGATGTATTCAGGCTTTACCTACGCTACCCGTGCTGGCATTTCGATTTGTGTGGACGACATGCTTACGCCGCCACAGAAGAGCGATATTATTGGCGCGGCCGAGAAGGAAGTGCAGGAGATCGAAGCCCAGTACACCTCCGGCTTGGTGACCCAAGGTGAACGCTATAACAAAGTGGTGGATATCTGGGGCCGTGCTGGCGATCAGGTAGCCAAGGCCATGATGGACCAGCTTGGGGTTGAACCGGTATATGACCGGCTAACCGGCGAAGTAAAGAAAGACAAGAAAGGCAAGCCGTTAACGCAAGAATCGTTTAATTCCATCTATATGATGGCCGACTCCGGCGCGCGCGGCTCTGCTGCTCAGATCCGTCAGTTGGCAGGTATGCGCGGGCTGATGGCCAAGCCCGATGGATCTATCATCGAGACGCCCATTACCGCGAATTTCCGCGAGGGGTTGAATGTGTTGCAGTACTTCATTTCCACTCATGGCGCCCGGAAAGGACTGGCAGATACGGCATTGAAGACCGCCAACTCCGGTTATCTTACCCGCCGTTTAGTGGATGTGACCCAGGATCTGGTGGTGACCGAGGATGATTGCGGTACCAGTAACGGAGCAGTGCTGAAAGCACTGGTCGAAGGTGGTGAAGTAATCGAAGCGTTGCGTGAGCGCGTACTCGGGCGAGTGGCGGCGAACGATGTGGTCAACCCGGAAGATCAGACAGTAATTTATCCGGCTGGGGCTCTGCTGGATGAAGACGCAGTCGATACGATTGAGTCACTGGGCATAGATGAAGTGAAAGTTCGCACCCCACTTACCTGCGAAACTCGCTATGGCCTGTGCGCCAAGTGTTACGGGCGTGATCTGGGACGTGGTACGCCGGTAAACGTGGGCGAAGCCGTCGGAGTGATTGCAGCTCAATCCATCGGCGAGCCGGGTACACAGCTCACCATGCGTACATTCCACATTGGTGGCGCTGCATCCAGAACTGCTGTGGCGAGCCAGGTGGAGAGCAAGTCCAATGGCACGGTGCGCTATTCGCCCACAATGCGTCACGTGATCAATTCCCGCAACGAATTGATAGCGATTTCCCGTAGCGGTGAAGTGGTGATACAAGATGATGTTGGCCGCGAACGCGAACGTCATAGAACACCCTATGGGGCCACATTGCTGGTGCGTGATGGTGAAGTAGTGAAAGCGGGAAAAGTGTTGGCAGCATGGGATCCGCATACCCGTCCCATCATTACCGAGTATGCCGGCAAAGTGCGCTTTGAGAATGTCGAAGAAGGCGTGACGGTAGCCAAGCAGATTGACGAAGTGACGGGTTTATCCACGCTGGTGGTGATCGATCCAAAACGTCGCGGGGTAACCCAGGCCAAGGGTTTGCGCCCATTGGTAAAACTGTTGGACGAAAAAGGCAATGAAGTGAAGATTGCCGGAGGCAATTTGTCCGTAAGCATCACGTTTCAGGTCGGTTGTATCATTACCGTGCGCGACGGACAGCAGGTCAGCGTGGGTGAAGTGCTGGCGCGGATTCCGCAAGAGAGCTCGAAAACCCGCGACATTACCGGTGGTCTGCCGCGTGTGGCGGAACTGTTCGAAGCTCGTTCACCCAAGGATGCGGGCGTGCTTGCCGAAGTCACCGGCATCGTGTCGTTCGGCAAAGATACCAAAGGCAAGCAGCGTCTGGTGATTACCGATCTCGATGGAATTTCTCATGAGTATCTGATTTCCAAGGAGAAGCACGTCACAGCGCACGATGGTCAAGTGGTGAACAAAGGGGAGAGCATTGTTGATGGCCCGGCTGATCCGCACGATATTCTGCGCCTGCTGGGAGTGGAGGCATTGGCACGCTACATTACTGACGAAGTGCAGGATGTATACCGGCTGCAGGGCGTAAAAATCAACGACAAGCACATCGAAGTGATCGTGCGGCAGATGCTGCGTCGTGTACATATCGTTGATGCCGGCGATACCCGCTTTATCTCGGGCGAGCAGGTGGAACGTGCGGACCTGCTGGTGGAGAATGAACGGATGGTGGTGGAAGACAAGAAGATCGCGATCTACGATTTCACTCTGCTGGGGATTACCAAGGCGTCGCTTTCCACCGATTCATTCATTTCCGCCGCCTCTTTCCAGGAGACTACGCGGGTGCTGACTGAAGCAGCGATCATGGGCAAGAAAGATGATCTACGGGGCCTCAAGGAAAACGTCATCGTTGGGCGGCTCATTCCAGCAGGTACTGGCCTGGCTTTCCACAACGCCCGCAAAAAGCTCAGGGCGTTGCCGGATGGCGGCGGTGAATCTCATGGTTTGAGCGAGGGGAGCATAGGAGCAACACAAGATAGCGAACATGCTGCATAGCCCAGTTGTTTCAGTCGGGGCCGACTCTTACAAAGAGTGACCCCGACGGCTAAGTTCGTCGTTGAGCTTGTCAAGAAAGTTAGTATTGGATTTAAATTTCTTGTCGCCCAGGTACCAGGATAAACAGACGGCGCTGCCCAGTATAATTTCGAGTATGCTAATTGCCTGGTCGCTATCAGGGAAAATATCGACGATTCCGACGATTCCGTCAATGAGCGAAAAAGCACCTATAAATGCAATCAATTTCCAGAATCGGTTGCCCCACTTTGCCGCTTGACGTTGTAGACACCACGCGTGAAGTTTCTCACGCAGTGCGACAAGTTCTGCATCGGTCCAGGTTGTCAGATCCATCAGAGTCCAGGCTCCCAGTCAGTAGGTGATAAATTCTGCACAAAAAAGCCGGGATCAACCGGCTTTTTTATTTCTGTAATTTAGGTCAGTTTATGCATCAACGGTCGTGGGCGTGGGTGCAATGACCTGCTCTGGACGATCGAGCAATTCAATCAGTGCCATCGGCGCATTGTCACCTTTGCGGAAACCAAATTTAAGAATGCGCAGGTAGCCACCATTGCGCTTCTGATAACGCGGGCCAAGCTCGGCGAACAGTTTGCCAACCATGTCGCGGTCTCGCAGACGGTTGAATGCCAGGCGGCGGTTGGCAAGCGACGGCTTCTTGCCGAGAGTAATCATCGGTTCCACCACGCGGCGCAATTCCTTGGCCTTGGGTAAGGTGGTTCTGATGACTTCGTGGCGCAACAACGAATTGGTCATATTCCGCAGCATCGCCAGACGATGACTGCTGGTACGATTCAGTTTTCTCAGGCCATTATGGTGCCGCATGACTTGTTTCCTTTTTGCTCTTCTCAAGATTAACAGGTGGCCAGCTTTCCAGTTTCATCCCCAGCGTCAATCCGTGTGAAGCCAGAACTTCCTTGATTTCGTTGAGTGACTTTCTGCCCAGATTGGGTGTGCGTAACAGTTCGGTCTCGGTACACTGAATCAAATCACCAATATAGTAAATATTTTCCGCCTTGAGACAGTTAGCGGAACGTACGGTAAGCTCCAGATCATCCACAGGACGCAGCAGCACTGGGTCAACTTGCGGCGACTTGGGTTGTTCCACCGGCACCGGTGTACCTTTGAGGTCAGCGAACACCGAGAGTTGTTCCACCAGAACTTTGGCAGCGTAACGAATTGCTTCCTCGGGGTCGACGACGCCATTGGTTTCAATATCCATCACCAATTTGTCGAGGTCGGTGCGCTGTTCAACGCGGGCACTTTCCACCGCATAGCTTACACGCCGTACCGGGCTGAAAGAGGCATCAAGCAGAATGCTGCCGATGGTGCGGCTTTCATTTGCCAGTTGTCGCATCGTTCCCGGCATGTAGCCGCGTCCTTGCGCTACCTTGATTTGCATATCCAGTTTTCCACCGGCGGTGAGATGGGCGACAACATGCTCGGGATTGATGATTTCCACATCATGTCCGGCTTCGATATCACCCGCAGTGACTACACCTTCACCTTCCTTTTTAAGGGTCAGGACGGCTTCCGTGCGATTGTGCAGTTTCAGGACGATGCCTTTGAGATTGAGCAGGATATCAACCACATCCTCTTGCACGCCATCAAGAGCGGAGTATTCGTGTACCACGCCGCTGATCTGTACTTCAGTGGGTGCGAATCCGGGCATCGAAGACAGCAGAATGCGGCGCAATGCGTTACCCAATGTATGCCCATAGCCACGTTCAAATGGTTCCATGGTGACTTTGGCGTGCAGCGGAGATATATTCTGAACGTCAATAATGCGCGGCGTAAGAAAAGTGTTACTAGCCATAGCCTGATCCTTTTGCGGGAAGCTTGTTGGTTGGTTACTTGGAATACAATTCGATCACGAGCGATTCATTGATGGTTGAAGGCAGCTCGGATCTCTCGGGTTTGGCCTTGAACGTTCCCTTCATGGCTTTGACATCTACCACTATCCACTCCGGGAAATTGCGTTGTTCAGCGGCTTCTAACGCTGCTTTAATGCGCAGATGGTTTTTCGCCTTTTCGACAACCTCGACCACGTCACCAGGCTTCACCTGATAAGATGGAATGTTGACACGCCGACCATTCACCAATATACCGTTATGGCGCACAATCTGACGCGCTTCCGAGCGCGATGCACCAAAGCCCATACGATACGAAACTGTGTCCAGGCGGCATTCCAGCAATTGCAGCAGATTCTCGCCGGTGATACCACGCTGCCTATCAGCCAGCTTGTAATTATTGCGAAACTGGCGTTCCAGCATTCCATAGATACGCCGCAGCTTCTGTTTTTCGCGTAGCTGCACACCGTAATCAGACAATCGACCGCTTTTCTGGCCGTGCTGCCCGGGCGCATAATTTCTGCGTTCGATTGCACATTTGTCGGTGAAACACTTCTCACCCTTCAGGAACAGCTTCTCGCCTTCACGGCGACACTGGCGGCATTTAGGATCAAGATTTCTGGCCACAATTTACTCCCACTAAATACGGCGTTTTTTCGGTGGACGGCAGCCATTATGTGGAACTGGCGTCACATCCGAAATACTGGTAATTTTAAATCCTGCTGCGTTCAATGCACGTACAGCAGATTCACGTCCTGGGCCGGGTCCCTTGATCCGCACTTCCAGGTTTTTCACACCACATTCCTGCGCAACCTTGCCAGCCTGCTCAGCCGCTACTTGAGCAGCGAAAGGGGTGCTCTTGCGCGACCCCTTGAAGCCGGCGCCGCCAGAAGTGGCCCATGACAAAGCGTTGCCTTGACGGTCAGTGATGGTCACAATCGTGTTGTTAAACGAAGCGTGAATATGGGCAATGCCCTCAGCTACGTTTTTCTTTATCTTTTTTCGTACCCGGGTAGCTACTTTTACCATGTCTGGCTATTCCTTTGCGTTACGTCTTGATTACTCACCGATTACCCTTTATTTTGCTGCCGGCTTCGCGCTGGATGAGCGGACTGCCTTGCGTGGTCCCTTGCGTGTTCTGGCATTGGTGCGGGTGCGCTGGCCGCGTACCGGCAGACCACGCCGATGCCGCAATCCACGATAGCAACCAAGATCCATCAGACGCTTGATATTCATCGACACTTCCCGGCGCAGGTCACCTTCTACCGTAAACTTGGCGACGCGCTCGCGCAATTTCTCCATTTGCGCGTCGGTTATATCTTTGATCTTGGTAGAGCCACTAATGCCGATGGCAGCGCAAATTTGACGTGCTCTGGTTCGACCGATGCCATAAATCGAGGTCAATGCAATCTCGGCGTGCTGATGATTCGGGATGTTTACCCCAGCGATACGGGCCATACGATTTATCCTACAAATAAAAAAGCGAAATTATAACACCTAAAGCCATACCTGCCCATTCAACCCTGGCGTTGCTTATGCCGTGGATCCGTGCAAATCACACGTACCACACGGTTACGCCGGATAATTTTGCAATTACGGCAAATCTTTTTGACGGATGCCCATACTTTCATGTCTTCTTCTCCTTGCGCTACTTGGCGCGAAAGGTAATTCGCGCCCTGCTTAAATCGTACGGCGTCAGTTCTACCGTTACCTTGTCACCCGGCAGAATCCGGATGTAATGCATGCGCATCTTGCCGGAAATGTGCCCCAGCACCACATGCCCATTTTCCAGCTTGACCCGGAACGTAGCGTTGGGCAACGTTTCCAGTATCTCGCCTTGCATTTGTATCGTTTCTTCTTTGGCCATCCTGTCCTTAGGCGCGTCTATCTTGCCGGCAACCCGCCGCCACCCTTGAAGTTAGTCTTCTTCAACAGGCTCTCGTACTGTTGTGACATGACATAAGATTGCACCTGCGACATGAAGTCCATGGTTACCACTACAATTATCAGCAGCGAAGTTCCACCGAAATAAAACGGTACGTTCCATTTCAAGATCAAAAACTCCGGCAACAGGCACACCAGTGTTACGTAAATGGCTCCCGCCAAGGTAAGCCGCAGCATTATCCGTTCGATATATTTGGCTGTCTGGTCACCGGGACGAATCCCGGGAATAAAGGCGCTGCTTTTTTTCAGGTTCTCCGCAGTTTCCTTGGGGTTGAACACCAAGGCGGTATAGAAGAAACAGAAAAATATAATCATTGCCGCATACAATATTACGTAAATCGGTTGGCCTGGAGACAATGCGCCACTCATGTCTTTCAACCAGGCCATGGATTCACCGGTAGCAAACCACCCCGCTAGCGTGGCGGGAAACAGGATCATGCTGGAAGCGAAGATCGGTGGAATTACCCCAGCCATATTCAGTTTCAGCGGCAGATGCGAACTCTGCCCGCCGTAGACCTTGCGCCCTACCTGGCGTTTGGCATAGTTCACCAATATCTTGCGCTGGCCACGCTCGACAAATACCACGAATGCGGTTACCAATGTCGCCGCTACAAAAATCCCCAGTGCCACCAGAAAATGCATTGCGCCAGTTCGCACCAGTTCAAGAGTGCCGCCAATTGCGCTCGGCAAGCCAGCGACTATCCCGGCGAAAATGATCAGCGATATACCGTTGCCTATGCCGCGTTCTGTAATCTGTTCGCCCAGCCACATCAGAAATATAGTACCTGTGACCAGAGTTATCACTGTGGTCAACAAGAACATTGGTCCTGGCTCAATCACCAACCCAGCCTGGGATTGCAATGCGATGGATATTCCATAGCCCTGTACCAACGCCAGTCCCAGCGTGCCATAGCGGGTGTACTGGGTGATCTTTCTGCGCCCGGCCTCGCCTTCTTTCTTCAGTGCTTCCAGATAAGGAAATGCGACTGTACCCAACTGCATGATGATCGAGGCCGAAATGTACGGCATGATCCCCAAGGCAAAAATCGAGAAACGGGAAAGCGCCCCCCCGGAAAACATGTTGAACATGCCGAGTATGCCTCCCTGCTGCGATTCAAACAGGTCTTTCAGCACCACCGGATCTATGCCTGGTACCGGGACATGCGCGCCAATTCGATAAACCACCAGTGCAAGCAACAGGAACCATAGACGACGTTTCAAGTCACCCAGCTTTCCGGAAAGTCCTCGCAGCGATTCGTTAGCGGCCAATCTCTGTCCTCGCAGCCTTATGCAGCGCCAATGCTGCCGCCGGCAGTCTCAATGGCTACTTTTGCGCCTTTGGTTACTGCAATACCCTGTAATTTAATTGCACGTTCAATTTTCCCGGAAAGTATCACCTTGACGCTAAGGGCGCCACCAGGAACGATCCCTGCCTGCTTTAGAACCAGGATATCTATGGTATCAACAGGCAGTTTATTCAAAGCCGACAACCGCACTTCTACAGTGTCTCCAGCGGTAGGAGAAATAAACCCACGTTTGGGCAAGCGACGTTGCAGCGGCATCTGGCCGCCTTCAAAGCCGACTTTATGGAATCCACCAGTACGGGATTTTTGTCCCTTATGCCCGCGTCCAGCAGTCTTGCCGATGCCCGAACCTATACCACGTCCTACACGTCGTTTGGCGTGTTTGGCGCCGTCGGCTGGTTTAATCGAATTCAGTCGCATCTTATGCCTCAACTTTGACGAGGTAATAGACTTTATTGATCATGCCACGGACTGACGGGGTATCTTCCAGTTCCGCGCTGCTATTAATCCCGCGCAGCCCCAGTCCGCGTACGGTTGCGCGATGTGATTGCTTGGTGCCGATGATGCTCTTGATCAGAGTCAGTTTGATCTTTTTTATGCTCGCGCTCATTTTGCCGACCCTATGATTTCTTCCACGCTCTTGCCACGCTTGGCGGCAATTTCGGAAGGGGTGTTCATTGATTGCAAACCTTGCAGGGTCGCACGCACCACGTTGTAGGGATTGGTCGAGCCTATGCACTTGGCAAGAATATTGTGCACTCCCATTACTTCAAATATTGCGCGCATCGGCCCGCCGGCAATGATGCCAGTACCTTCGGAAGCGGGTTGCATATATACCTTGGCGGCACCGTGTCGTCCGATGACTGGATGATGCAGTGTGCCATTCTTCAAATTCACCTTGATCATCTTGCGGCGTGCTTCGTCCATCGCTTTTTGTACAGCTACCGGCACTTCGCGGGACTTGCCCTTGCCCATACCGACGCTGCCATCGCCATTGCCAACCACGGTCAGCGCTGCAAAACCAAGAATACGTCCGCCTTTGACCACTTTGGTAACACGATTGATCGCAACCATCTTTTCCTTGAGGCCATCGCCACGATCCTCACCTTGTTGCGATTTACCCTGCATTCTTCCTTGCATCTTAGCCACTGTTTACCTCTCGCTTAGAATTTGAGGCCATGTTCACGGGCAGCTTCAGCCAATGCTTTAACGCGGCCGTGATACCTGAAGCCGGAACGATCAAACGCAACGGTCTCGATGCCCAGATTTTTGGCTTTCTCGGCTATACGTTTGCCTATTGCTGCCGCTGCATCGATGGTGCCACCATTGGTTAGCGTCTTGCGCACCTCTGGTTCCAGGGTGGAAGCGCTGGTCAACACCTTGCCACCGCTGCCATCGATCACCTGTGCGTAAATATGGCAGTTGCTGCGATGTACCGCCAGTCGCACTACTTTCAGTTCGGCAATCTTGGCACGGGTTTGACGCGCACGGCGCAGTCGGGATTGTGTCGAATTCAACATATCTTCCTCGATTACTTCTTCTTGGTCTCTTTCATGACGATTACTTCATCAGCGTAGCGCACGCCCTTGCCCTTGTAGGGTTCCGGCTTGCGATAAGCACGCACTTCTGCAGCCACTTGACCAACCTGCTGTTTATCTATGCCCTTGATCAGAATCTCAGTCTGACTCGGCGTTTCAACTTTGACTCCTTCAGGCATTCTGTGCGCGACCGGATGAGAGAACCCTAACGTCAGGTTGAGCATCTCGCCCGCAGCTTGGGCGCGGTAACCCACTCCCACCAGCAGCAGTTTCTTCTCGAAGCCCTTGGTTACCCCATGCACCATGTTGGCTAATAGTGCGCGCATGGTGCCGGACATTGCATTGGCTTGCTTGGAATTGTTCGCAACCTTTACCAGCAAATTATCGCCGTCACGCTCAACGGTGATATCTGAATTCAGACTACGCTGCAACGTGCCCAGCGGGCCTTTTACCGATACTGTAGAAGCAGACAAGGCTACCTCAACATTAGCGGGTACGGGTATCGGATTCTTACCTACTCGAGACATTTTCTACACCCCTAAGCTACGATACACAGCACTTCGCCGCCTACACCACTGGCGCGCGCTTTGCGTTCGGTCATTACTCCCTTGGAAGTGGAGACTATCGCCACACCCAGACCATTCATCACGTTAGGAAGCTTGTCGCTGGATTTGTAAATACGCAGCCCAGGGCGACTGACACGTTCAATTTTTTCGATCACTGGCCGACCGGCGTAATACTTCAGATTGATTTCCAGCAGCGGCTTTCCGTCTGCTTCACGCAGCGCAAAATGCTCTATATAGCCTTCATCCTTTAATACTTGAGCAATGGCCGCCTTCAGCTTGGAAGCAGGCATTGCTACAGCAGTTTTCTCAGCAAGCTGCGCGTTACGTATACGCGTCAACATATCAGCGATGGGGTCACTCATGCTCATCTAGGGCTACCTCTAGAAATCCAATTTTCGTCACAAACTTTGATACAAATTTTTACAAAATATCGCACAGCATTCCGCCTAAAAACTCTGGTGCTTAAAAACTTCAATTATCCGCTTGCTACCAACTGGCTTTGGTCATGCCGGGGATTTCCCCACGCATGGCAAAGTCGCGTAATTTGCTACGTCCCAGACCGAACTTGCTATACACACCTCGTGGCCGACCGGTTAGTGAGCAACGGTTACGCAGGCGCACCGGGCTGGCGTTGCGCGGCAACATCTGTAGCTTGATTCTGGCAGAGTGGCGCTCTTCGTCACTCGCTTTGGCGTTGTTAATAACGGCGAATAACTCGGCGCGGTATGCGGCAAATTTCTTCACTGTTACACGTCGTTTCAAATCGCGGTTGATTACAGCTATTTTGGCCATGCCATCCTCAATTCTTGAATGGGAATTTGAAAGCCGCCAACAGCGCCTTTGCTTCTGCGTCCGTCTTGGCGGTGGTGGTGATCGTAATATTCATGCCTCTTAGTGCATCGATCTTGTCATACTCGATTTCCGGGAAAATGATTTGCTCCTTCACTCCCATGTTGTAATTACCACGCCCATCAAATGCTTTGCCGGAAATGCCGCGGAAATCACGGATACGCGGGATTGCCACGCTTACCAGGCGGTCAAGAAATTCATACATGCGAACGCGTCGCAACGTCACCATACAGCCGACCGGGTAACCTTCGCGCACCTTAAAAGTGGCAATGGATTTTTTTGCTTTGGTCACCACCGGACGTTGCCCGGCAATTTTTTGCATATCGCCTACGGCATTGTCCATGATTTTCTTGTCGGCAATCGCTTCTCCCACACCCATGTTAAGCGTGATTTTGCGAATGCGTGGCACTTCCATCATAGATTTGTAGCCAAACTGCTGCATCAGCTGTTTCACTACGGTGTCACGATAATATTCTTGCAACCGAGCCATAATTTCCTCTTGCTCTCTCAGGCGTCCAGTAGCTCGCCGTTCGATTTGAAATAACGTACCTTACGCTTGTCTTCCAGGGTTTTAAACCCAACTCTGTCGGCTTTCTGCGTGGCAGGATTGAAAATTGCCACATTTGAGATCTGAATCGGCTTTTCCATCTCGATAATGCCGCCAGCTGTGCCTTTGGTCGGATTTGGACTCTGGTGTTTCTTTACTTTATTGATGCCATCAACCACGATCAAATCTATCCCGGCTACGCGCAGTACTGTGCCACGTTTGCCCTTGTCCTTGCCGGTGATGACGATGACGTCATCACCTTTTTTAATTTTTTGCATATTGACTCCTTGCCCTGCGCTTATAGAACTTCTGGCGCAAGCGAGACGATTTTCATGAAGCGCGCATTGCGCAATTCACGTGTCACCGGGCCGAAAATGCGTGTCCCGATCGGCTCTAACTTTGCGTTCAGCAACACTGCAGCATTGCTGTCAAATTTGATCAGTGAGCCGTCGACGCGACGCACTCCCTTGGCGGTGCGCACTACTACCGCATTGTATATCTCGCCTTTCTTGACGCGGCCACGCGGCGCGGCATCTTTAATAGTGACCTTGATGACATCACCAATTCCGGCATAGCGTCGCTTGGAACCGCCCAGCACCTTGATGCACATGATCGAGCGCGCACCGGTATTGTCGGCCACTTGCAGAATAGATTGCATTTGAATCATTTTTTACTCACTCTTTCCAACTTTTCCAGTACAGGTTTCGCTGTGTGGATAGTATTGGAACCCGTTCGGGTTATGTCGCCGCCGGATACCGCCCGACAATGCGCGAATTAAAAATCTGAAAACCAAAGGCTTGAAGAGGCGGAATTATACGGGCGTATGACTAAAAATACAAGCGCTAAAAACAGCTAATTCAAAATGACTGCGCTCTCTTTTTACCCGTTGCTATTCTTGCCACCATCCAGCCTGGTTACGCTTGGTATCTGGTATAACTGACCAATTAGACCGGTTCGGCTTTTTCAACCAACTTGGCTACGCGCCATGCCTTGGTCTTGGAAAGGGGACGACATTCTTCGATTATTACCAGATCGCCCGGATGATACTGATTGCTCTCGTCATGGGCGTGATATTTTTTCGTGCGTACCATGATCTTGCCATAGAGCGGGTGCTTGACCTTGCGCTCAACCAATACGGTAATGGTCTTGTTCATTTTGTCGCTCACCACTTTGCCGGTGAGGGTACGGCTCAAATTGGCTTCGCTCATGATTGTTTCGCTTTCTGACTGATTATCGTTTTGGTACGTGCGATATCACGACGCACATTGCGCAACTGGTTGGTGTTGCCGAGTTGCTGGGTTGCATGTTGCATGCGCAAACCAAATTGTGCCTTCAGCAACGCCATCAACTCCTGCTGTAATTCAGCAGGATTCTTGGTTCTGAGTTCATTCGTTTTCATGATTAACCGCCTAGTTGTCGGATAACAAACGTGGTCTGGATCGGCAATTTAGCGGCAGCCAAGCGAAACGCCTGCCGTGCCAGCACTTCATCGACACCATCCATTTCATACAGCATCTTGCCGGGTTGTATTTCTGCCACAAAATATTCCGGATTACCCTTGCCATTGCCCATGCGTACTTCTGCTGGTTTATGGGAAATTGGCTTGTCCGGGAAAATACGGATCCAGATACGGCCACCGCGTTTTATGTGGCGAGTCATGGCGCGCCGAGCAGCTTCAATCTGGCGTGCAGTCAAACGACCGCGGCCAACTGCCTTAAGGCCGTATTCACCGAAACTCACTTTTGCCCCTCGGGTTGCAACTCCCTTGTTGCGGCCTTTTTGTTGTTTGCGGTATTTCGTTCTAGCTGGTTGCTGCATCTTATGCTCCTGGCTTTACTGTTTTTACTGTTTTCTTGGCGGCAGTCTTAGGTGCAACCTTCTCAACGGTCTTGACAGGTTTTTTGGCTGTCTTTGCGCTGGTTTTTGCTTCAGTTTCGGTCTTGGTTTTGACAGCCGGTTTCTCCGCTGCTACTACCTTGGGCATGCTTGCTGGCGGTTTCCTGACTGGACGCTTCTTTTCGGGTTCTCCTGCTGGAGCGGGGATCGCCGGTACTGGCGTTGCTGCGGATTGCTCGCTGTGACCTATCACCTCGCCTTTGAATACCCATACTTTGATGCCGATCACGCCATAAGTGGTTTTGGCTTCTGCCGTACCATAATCCAGATCAGCACGTAAGGTATGCAGCGGCACACGGCCTTCACGGTACCACTCACGGCGGGCGATCTCAATGCCGTTCAACCGGCCCGAGCTCATGATCTTGATCCCCTGGGCACCCAGACGCATAGCGTTCTGCATCGCCCGTTTCATGGCGCGGCGAAACATGATGCGTTTTTCCAGTTGCTGTGCGATGTTGTCGGCGATCAGTTGCGCATCGATTTCGGGTTTGCGGATCTCCTCGATGTTTACATGTACCGGCACACCCATACGTCTTTGCAGTTCTCCGCGCAGGACTTCGATGTCCTCACCCTTCTTGCCGATTACGATACCGGGGCGTGAGCTGTAAATTGTGATGCGGGCATTCTTGGATGGGCGCTCGATTATCACCCGACCGACCGAAGCGTGCGCTAGCTTCTTTTTCAGGTATTCCCGTACCTTGATGTCTTCGCTCAACATGATCGGGAAATTCTTGCTATTGGCGTACCACTTTGATGACCAGTTCTTCAGCACGGAAAGGCGGAAGCCTGTTGGATGTATTTTCTGTCCCATAATGCTCGCGCGCGTCCCTTATTTTTTGTTGCCGGCTTGGTCGCCGACGGTGAGAAGAATGTGGCAGGTGGGCTTGACGATACGGTTGCCACGGCCCTTGGCGCGTGTGCTGGTACGCATCAGTGATGGCCCGCGATCAACGTATATCGTTGACACTTTTAGTTCATCTATGTCCGCACCTTCGTTGTGCTCGGCATTGGCAATAGCTGATTCCAGTAATTTACGAATGATGACAGCACCCTTCTTCGGACTGAAAGCCAGCAGATTAAGCGCCCGATCCACAGGCAACCCACGAATCTGATCGGCCACCAGTCGCCCTTTTTGTTCAGATAATCTAACCCCGCGTAATACAGCAGTTGTTTGCATGTTCATCGCTCCTATTTCTTCGATCCGGCTGCTGCCTTCTTGTCGCCAGAATGTCCCTTGAAAGTACGGGTATGGGAAAACTCCCCAAGTTTATGGCCTACCATATTCTCGGTAACGTACACCGGAACGTGTTGTTTCCCGTTGTGTATGGCGATGGTCAAGCCAATGAAATCGGGTAGAACAGTGGAACGGCGCGACCAGGTCTTGATTGGACGCTTGTCGTTGGTTGCGCGCGCGGTTTCCACCTTGGACATCAGGTGCAGATCAACGAACGGGCCTTTCTTTACGGAACGTGCCATGATTTATTACCCCTTGTTCGAATAGCGGCGGCGTACGATCATGCCATCAGTACGCTTGTTGCCACGGGTGCGGAAACCCTTGGCGGGTGTTCCCCACGGACTGACCGGATGGCGTCCGGCAGCGGTCTTGCCCTCACCACCGCCATGCGGATGGTCTACCGGGTTCATTACCACGCCGCGCACCGTCGGTCGAATGCCGCGCCAGCGGTTAGCGCCAGCCTTGCCAATGGAGCGCAGGTTGTGTTCTTCATTGCCGACCTCGCCGATGGTGGCGCGGCAATCCACGTGTACCTTGCGAATTTCGCCGGAACGCAGGCGCAGTTGCGCATAGTCTCCCTCGCGCGCCAGTAGTTGCACCGATGTGCCAGCCGAACGAGCCAGTTGCGCTCCTTTGCCGGGAAGCATTTCCACGCAATGAATGGTACTGCCTACCGGAATGTTACGCAGCGGCAGGGTATTGCCGTTCTTGATCGGCGCATCGCTACCGCTCAACAGTTGCATCCCGGCAACAATGCCCTTGGGAGCGATGATGTAGCGGCGCTCTCCATCTGCATAGCAAAGCAGTGCCAGATTGGCGCTGCGGTTCGGATCATATTCAAGTCGCTCGACTTTGGCGGGAATGCTGTCCTTGTTGCGGCGGAAATCCACCTTGCGGTAATGCTGCTTATGACCGCCACCCATGTGACGGGTAGTAATGTGACCGTTATTATTGCGTCCGGCGGTATGGTTCTGCTTCTCCACCAGTTTTGCGTAGGGCGCGCCCTTGTGCAAGTCCGGATTAACTACTTTAACGACTGCGCGGCGTCCGGGAGAAGTCGGTTTGACTTTAATCAGTGCCATTATTTGGCCTCCCCTTGGGCGATTTCAGCAAAATTTATTTCCTGACCAGCCTTGATGCCGACATAGGCTTTCTTCCAGTTGCTGCGGCGTCCCATGAAGCGGCCAAAACGCTTTTGCTTGCCTTTGATATTGGCCACTTGTACAGTTTCCACCTGGATGCTTTGGGCTTTCCACATCAACTCGACCGCAGCCTTGATCTCGGCCTTGGTGGCATCCTGAGCCACACGAAAGATGATCTGGTTATGTTTCTCAGCGATGTGGGTAGCTTTTTCCGAAACCTGCGGCGCCAGTATTATCTGCATCAGACGTTCCGGGTTGAAAGTTTGTGTGCTCATGCCAGCATCTCCTCGATTTGTGTCACTGCACTGCGTGTCATGAGCACATTGGCAAAGCGCAGGAGGCTGACCGGATCTGCGTGACCGACTTCTACCACCATCACATGCGGCAGGTTACGGGACGACAGATAAAGGTTCTCATCCACGCTATCGGTGATAATCATGACCTCAGCCATCCCCATGTCTTTCAGTTTCTGCGCCAGGGTCTTGGTTTTTGGTGTATCTACGGTGAAATTTTCCACTACCGACAAGCGGTTTTCCCGCACCAACTGCGAGAGAATGGCGCCGATGCCCGCACGATACATTTTGCGGTTCAGCTTATGGCTGAAATTTTCTTCCGGGCTATTGGGGAAAATCTTGCCACCACCACGCCACAATGGGCTGGAGGCCATACCAGCGCGCGCGCGCCCGGTACCTTTTTGCCGAAATGGCTTGCGCGTAGACTTGGCTACATCCGAACGCCCTTTCTGGGCACGATTGGCACTGCGGGCATTGGCGAGATAGGCCGTCACTACCTGATGCACCAGGGATTCATTGTATTCACGGCCAAACAGCGTGTCGGAAGCAGAGATGCTTGCAGCTGACTGACCATCATCATTGATAAGTTTGAGTTCCATTATGCCCCCGCCTTCTTGCCGGACTGTGGGCCACTCTTGGCCCCCGCTCGTGCATCGACCTTGATGGCAGGTTTGGCGCCGATTCTGGGTGTTTTTACGCTTGGATGTACTATTACATCGCCGCCTCTTGAACCGGGGATCGCTCCCTTGACCAGCAGCAAGCCGCGCGCGTTATCAACCCGCAGCACTTCCAGATTCTGGGTGGTACGCTGTACGCTTCCCAGATGTCCGGACATGCGTTTGCCGGGAAATACGCGACCAGGGTCCTGCGCCATACCGATGGAGCCTGGCACATTATGTGATTTCGAGTTGCCGTGAGTGGCGCGATTGGAGGAAAAGTGATGGCGTTTGATTACACCAGCATATCCCTTGCCGATGGAGACGCCGGTCACATCCACTTTCTGCCCGACCTGAAAAATATCCACGGCAATGACTGCGCCGGGTTTAAGGCTGACGAGTTGTTCCTCGGTTACGCGGAATTCCTTTAGCATATGCCCGGCCTCTACTGCGGCTTTGGCGAAATGCCCGGCAGATGGCTTGTTGACGCGACTGGCGCGGCGTTTGCCAAAAGTTACCTGCACGGCGGAATAACCGTCAGTGTCGGGGGTCTTGATTTGCGTGACGCGATTGTTAGACACATCAAGCACTGTTACCGGCTGGCTTTCGCCATCGTCAGTAAAAATGCGAGTCATGCCAACTTTGCGGCCGACTAGTCCTAAACTCATTTTAATTACCTTTTTTTAAAGGTGCCGATTACAATTGACCGGCAGATTACAAGCAGTTTTGAGTTATCGATTTCAGGGGATTAACAGGAAAACAGCCAACTCAAAACTCAATATTTAAAAATTATAACTTTATTTCTACATCCACTCCTGCAGGCAAATCCAATTTCATCAGAGCATCCACAGTCTTGTCGGTCGGATCCATGATGTCCATCAGGCGCAGATGGGTACGAATGGGTGGGCAGGGGCACGGGGCCTTTCACTACTGCACCGGTACGTTTAGCGGTTTCAACGATTTCCATTGCTGACTTATCTATCAGACGATAATCAAACGCTTTCAGGCGGATACGAATTTTCTGGCTTTGCATATTTATTAAACCTCGGTTAAACCTCAGGATTGAGGATACAGGATTCTGGATTCGGTGATTTCGCTATTTAGCGTTTAATCCTGAATCCTGTCGCCTTTGTCCAGTTATTACTCAATAACTTTCGCTACCACGCCGGCACCAACGGTTCTGCCACCCTCGCGAATGGCAAAGCGCAGACCTTCTTCCATCGCAATCGGCGCAATCAGGTTCACCGTCACCGAGACGTTATCGCCCGGCATGACCATTTCCGTCCCCGCCGGCAAC
>JAPLQS010000089.1 GCA_026399575.1 Nitrosospira sp.
CGCGCTTGCAGGAAGGCTACATATGATTCGAGCTGGGTGGCGAGAAGAAAAGGGATCGGCAGCACGCTGGCGCGCTTGGCGAAACTTTTACGGATGCGTTTTTTCTCGGTAAACGAATAGCTCATGGAATCTCTCCGGGGGGTCAGAAAACAGCAGGCAAAGTACAATTTCTGCCTGCTGTGTTATGCGTTCTGCGTCACAAATAATGCAAAAATCAACACACTAGAGAGGCCAAAGGCTGGCGGCACATTTCGTGCTGCCAGCCCGCCTCCTGCTACTACTTCTTTACTTGATCTCGCAAGCTGCGCCAGCTTCAGTCAGTTGCTTCTGAATGGCATCTGCGTCGGCTTTGGAAACGCCTTCCTTGACCGCTTTGGGTGCTCCATCGACCAGATCTTTGGCTTCTTTCAGGCCCAGGCCGGTAACTGCGCGCACGACCTTGATCACGTTAACTTTGCTATCACCGGCAGCGGTCAGTATTACGGAAAACTCAGTTTGCTCTTCCACCGGGGCGGCAGCAGCGCCGGCTGCGGGAGCTGCTGCTACCACTGCTGCTGCAGCGGCTGAGACACCGAACTTTTCTTCCATCTCTTTGATCAGCTGGGAAAGTTCCAGCACGGTCATATTGGCGATTGCATCTAGAATTTCTGCTTTGGCTACTGCCATGATTTTCTCCTGATAAAATTAATTTCTGATTTGACTACAGTTTCGACTATCTCGAAACCGGATTAAGCGGCTTGTTTCTGATCGCGGACAGCTGCGAGACCACGCACAAATTTGGTTGGCACTTCGTTGAGTGTCCGCACAAAGTTGGTAATAGGTGCCTGCATCGTGCCCAGCAGTTTCGAAAGCAGTTCTTCGCGGCTCGGCATGGTGGCCAGGTTCGCAATATCTTTGCTCGACATCACGAAATTAGCCATTGCACCAGCCTTGATCACGAACTTGTCATTACCCTTGGCAAAGTCGTGCAGCACTTTTGCCGCGGCTACTGGATCACTGCCGATACCATAGACAAGCGGTCCCACCATGTGCGAAGAAAGACCGGCAAACGGCGTATCTGCAACCGCACGCCGTGCCAGCGAATTCTTCAACACCCGAAAATATATCCCCGACTGACGTGCCTTCGCACGCAACTGGGTCATATGCCCGACTCCGAGACCGCGATACTCCGCAACGATAACAGCCTGAGCCTTCGCCAACTGCGCGCTGACCTCGGTGACTACCGCCTTTTTCTCTTCAAGATTTAGACTCAAGATACCTTCTCCATCAGTTGAATAGAGTATTGAGTTTTGGTGCCGGGCTCTGACAGAACCCGCTACCTGGCCTCAACACCACGAACCGGCGACCTTAAATCAGGAGATAAATTTGTTCCTGTTTCCGGGCACGCCATCTACGCTGGGCGCTAAAAAACCTGGGAATTGGGGAGCAGGTGACGGATGCCAATCACATCCATCCCACTCCCTTCCCATTCCGCGATTAAGTCTTCCAGCGACGGCGCAAACTCAGCAGAACCGGTGTTACAGTTCACTGCCTGCCATACATCCAGAAAACCCCAACGGTCTTTGACAACCTGCTGGATCGGCCTGTTAAGCCTCTCCAGCAGCCCAAAGCCTTACAAATTCTCTACTGTGTCAAACTGGCCTGATCCACCCGAACGCCAATCCCCATCGTGCTGGAAACCGAAATCTTCCGCAGATAAACACCTTTGGAGGTGGCGGGTTTGGACTTGTTGAGCGCATCCACCAGCGCCAGCATGTTTTGCTTTAACGCATCCGCGCTAAACGATGCACGGCCGATAGTGCATTGAACAATGCCGGCTTTGTCGGCACGATATTGCACCTGACCTGCCTTGGCGTTCCTGACCGCGCCCGCAACATCCGGCGTTACCGTGCCCACTTTCGGATTGGGCATCAGACCGCGCGGGCCAAGTATCTGTCCCAGTTGCCCAACGATACGCATGGCATCCGGACTGGCAATGGCCACGTCGAAATTGATATTGCCCGCCTTGATCTGTTCTGCCAGGTCTTCAAACCCGACAATGTCAGCGCCAGCAGCAAGCGCTTCCTTGGCTTTGTCACCCTGGGCAAATACCGCCACGCGCACGGTTTTGCCAGTACCCGCCGGCAGTACCACCGAACCACGCACCGTCTGGTCTGATTTTCTTGCATCTATGCCGAGATTGACGGCCACGTCAATTGATTCATCGAATTTTGCAGTGGCTGCTTCCTTCACAATCCCGAGTGCATCCGGCAGCGGATAGACCTTGCTACGGTCAACTTTTCCGACGATTGCTTTGAAACGCTTGGATATATGTGCCATGTTTATACGCCCTCCACTTCTACGCCCATGCTGCGCGCACTGCCGGCAATAGTGCGAACTGCCGCATCCATATCCGCTGCAGTCAAGTCTGGCATCTTCACCTTGGCGATTTCTTCTGCCTGACTGCGGGTCAGCTTGCCCACCTTATCGGCGTGCGGCTTGGGACTCCCCTTGCTTATGCCCGCTGCTTTCTTGATCAGCACCGTTGCGGGCGTGGTCTTCATGATGAAAGTGAAACTCTTGTCAGCGTAGGCGGTAATCACCACTGGTACCGGCAACCCGACTTCCATTTTCTGGGTAGCGGCGTTGAATGCCTTACAGAACTCCATGATATTGAGGCCGCGCTGGCCGAGCGCAGGACCGATGGGCGGACTGGGGTTAGCTTTGCCCGCCGGCACTTGCAACTTGATATAACCAATTATTTTCTTCGCCACACTAATTCTCCTGTTGGGTACTAACGAATGCTGATGCACTCTCCCCGGTTAACAAATAATACAAGTGCTGCTTTTGAAGCTAAATGGGATTCGCTCCCGTTTTATATTTCAGGCTTTCTCGATCTGACTGAAATCCAGTTCCACCGGAGTGGGACGGCCAAAAATGGAAACCGACACTCTGATCTTGCTTTTGTCATAATTGACATCTTCCACGTTGCCGTGGAAATCGGTGAAGGGACCTTCCTTGACCCGCACTGCCTCGCCTATTTCAAAAAGAATCTTGGGCTTCGGTTTCTCCACCCCTTCCTGAATCTGATGGAGAATGTTCTGCACTTCCTTTTCGCTGATCGGCGTCGGTTTCATGGCCGAGCCACCGATAAAGCCGGTAACCTTGGCAGTGTTCTTGACCAGATGCCAGGTTTCGTCGGTCATCTCCATCTCTACCAACACGTAGCCAGGAAAAAATTTCCGCTCGCTGAGACTCTTCTGGCCAGCCTTCATTTCGACCACTTCTTCCACCGGCACCAATATCTGTCCGAACTTGTCCTCCATGCCCGCCCGTTTGATCCGCTCCTGCAGCGCGCGCTGTACGCTTTTCTCAAAACCAGAGTAGGCGTGAACCACAAACCATTTCTTACCCATCAATCCCCCTGGCCCATCAGATATTTCATCGCCAGCATCAAACTGGCATCTACCAGCCATAAAAATATGGCCATCACCACGACAAAGGCAAATACGATAGCGGTGGTCTGAACCGTCTCTTTACGATTCGGCCATATTACCTTCTTGGTTTCCTCTGATGACTCCCTGCTGTATGCATAAAACTGTTTGCCTTGAGCGGTAAACCATATTGTCACACCCGCCAGAACAAAACCCGCTAACACTGAAATCACGCGAATCACCATAGCGCTGTCGCGCAGGTAATAAAACCCGGCGATACCCGCCGCCAGTAACAGAAAGGCAAATCCTAACTTGATCTTATCCACTCTACCCCACTCTGCCCTTGATGCGTAAATGAAGCCCTGCAGGAGCGTTTATGCAAACCACAGCTCCGGCCCGAAACGTTGCCGTAAATCTGTACATTTGTGACCCTATGAAACCAGCATTCATCGTGAATGCGCGGTAACACAGCTGATGGTTCCATGAGAATCCTTATCTTGGCAGGCCAGGAGGGCATCGAACCCCCAACCTTCGGTTTTGGAGACCGACGCTCTGCCAATTGAGCTACTGGCCTATTTTCTTCATGGACTGAGGGCTAATACTGCTCGTAGCGCACGGAATTACTTGATTCCATGACTGTGATGCATAGCTCCTACAGTTATTACTCAATAACTTTTGCTACCACGCCGGCACCAACGGTTCTGCCACCCTCGCGAATGGCAAAGCGCAGACCTTCTTCCATCGCAATCGGCGCAATCAGGTTCACCGTCACCGAGACGTTATCGCCCGGCATGACCATTTCCGTCCCCGCCGGCAAC
>JAPLQS010000012.1 GCA_026399575.1 Nitrosospira sp.
ATCACCACGGAAGGCGTCATCGTTATCAAGGCGCAGGAATACCGCAGTCAGGAGAAAAATCGGGAAGAAGCCTTGCGACGGTTGCGCGAGATTATTGAGAGCGTGGCCAGGGTGCCCAGAAAACGCAAGCCGACCAAGCCGACTCGCAGTTCGCAGCAGAAGCGGCTCGACAGCAAAACCCGGCGGGGCGAGATCAAAACCATGCGAGGGAAGATCGCTGATTGAACGGGCTTTACGCAGCAGACAAGCTAGCCTGCGGCTTTTTTTCGGGTACGTTTCCGATCATTTTCATATCTTGTTTTTCCGCATAACGTCCGCATATTCCAGCTGTTAGATAAGGTGGTTAAGGTATAATCCGATTCTTTCCGAGAATGCGTTGCTGGAGGTTGTCATGCCAATTTACGAATATCGTTGCGGCTCTTGCGGTTCCGAAAAGGAACATCTGCAAAGGCTGAGCGATGTACCCATCGCGGTCTGCCCCGCGTGCGGCAGCGATACCTATATCAAACTTATTTCCGCTGCGGGCTTCCAGTTGAAAGGCAGCGGCTGGTACGCGACTGATTTCAAGAATCCTGCGAAACCGAAGCCGGATAAAGCAGCGGCAGCAAACAGCGAAACGGCTGCTGCGCCCGCCGCGCCCGCCGCTGCGCCGGCTGTCGTCAAAGAAGCAAGCCCGACTTGCGCTGCCGAATGAACATCAGGCACGGGCACTACTCAATATGAAACGCTATTTCATCACCGGACTGCTGATCTGGGTACCCCTCGGCATCACCGTGTGGGTACTGAAATTCCTGATCGGCACCATGGATCAGTCATTGCTGCTGCTACCCAGCAGCGTGCATCCTGAAACGCTGTTGGGTGTGCATATTCCGGGCGTGGGCACGCTGCTCACATTGCTGGTGGTATTCGTCTCCGGTTTGCTGACCACCAATATCATTGGCCAGCGGTTGCTGCTGTTCTGGGAAGGGGTTCTGTGGCGCATCCCGGTCGTAAAATCAATTTATTACGGCGTGAAACAGGTGAGCGACACGCTGTTTTCCAGTCAGGGTGAAGCTTTTCGCAAGGCACTGCTGGTGCAGTACCCGCGCCAGGGATCGTGGACCATTGCGTTCATGACCGGGCAGCCGGGGGGCGACGTGGTCAACCATCTCAAGGGCGAGTATGTGAGCGTGTATGTGCCGACTACGCCCAACCCAACTTCCGGATTTTTCCTGATGATGCCAAAAAGCGATGTGATCGAACTCGACATGAGCGTAGATGCAGCGCTGAAGTACATCATTTCCATGGGTGTCGTATCCCCCGACAATGGCAACGGCAAAAGAAATCCAGGTCAATAAACGAGCGGCATTTCAGAATGAGTCCGCCTTCACGCTGAACGCCCCCAACTCACCACTCACCACTCACCACTTACCACTTACCACTTACCACTTACCACTCACCACTCACCACTCACCACTCACCACTCACCACTCACCATTTCCTACTCATCACTGCCAATACGCCATGCGCACTAATTACTGCGGCTTCATCAATACCCAATACCTGGATCAGACCGTCACTCTCTACGGCTGGGTGCATCGCCGCCGCGACCATGGTGGAGTGATCTTCATTGATCTGCGCGACCGCGAGGGTCTGGTGCAGGTGGTATGCGACCCCGACAACGCGACTACCTTTCAGAGCGCGGAAAAAATCCGCAACGAATTCGTGCTCAAAATCAGCGGCAAGGTGCGGCATCGTCCCACCGGTACCGTTAATCCCAATCTTGTCAGCGGCGAAGTTGAAGTGCTGGTGCAGTCCATCGAGATTCTCAATGCCTCGCTGACGCCGCCGTTCCTGATGGACGACGAGCACCTGAGCGAAGCCGTGCGGCTGGAGCATCGTTATCTCGATTTGCGGCGGCCGCAGATGCAGGCGAATCTACGGCTGCGCTACAAGGTGGCGATGGCAGTGCGCGTATTCCTCGACCAGCATGGTTTCATCGACATAGAAACGCCGATGCTGACCAAGTCCACCCCGGAAGGTGCGCGTGATTATCTGGTGCCGTCGCGCGTTAACGCCAAGCATTTTTTCGCACTGCCGCAGTCACCGCAGTTGTTCAAGCAATTGCTGATGGTGGCGGGGTTCGATCGCTATTACCAGATCACCAAATGCTTCCGCGACGAAGACCTGCGCGCCGACCGTCAGCCCGAATTTACCCAGATCGATATCGAGACATCTTTTCTTGGCGAAAACGAAATCATGGCGCTGATGGAGGAAATGATTCGCGGCTTGTTCAGCAGCGTGATGAAGATTGAGTTGCCGAACCCTTTTCCGCGCCTGAGCCATGCCGAAGCCATGTTGCGTTTTGGCTCCGACAAGCCTGATTTGCGCGTGTCGCTGGAACTGATTGAACTCACCGACGTGATGCAGGCGGTGGAATTCAAGGTGTTCCGCGAAGCTGCACAGAAACCGGGTGGGCGCGTGGCGGCATTGTGCGTGCCGGGAGGCGGCGGACTGTCGCGCAAGGAAATAGACGATTACACCAGTTTCGTTGCAATCTACGGTGCCAAAGGGCTGGCCTACATCAAGGTCAATGCTCTGGAAAAAGGCCTGGAGGGACTGCAGTCGCCGATACTGAAATTCCTGCCGGAGGCAGCAGTAAAAGTTATCCTGGAGCGCACCGGTGCCAAGGATGGCGATCTCATATTCTTCGGCGCGGACAAGGCCAAAGTGGTGAATGAGGCACTGGGGGCATTGCGCGCCAAAGTCGGGCATGATCGGGGACTCAGCGAACCCGGCTGGAAGCCTGTATGGGTGGTGGATTTCCCGATGTTCGAACGGGACGAAGAAGAAAACCGCTGGCAGGCACTGCACCATCCGTTCACTGCCCCGGCTGACGGTCACGAGGATCTGCTGGAAAGTGAACCCGGCAAGGCGCTGTCCAAAGCCTATGACATGGTGCTGAACGGCTCGGAAATCGGCGGCGGTTCGGTTCGTATTCATCGCCAGGAAGTACAGTCAAAAGTATTCCGCGCGCTGAACATCGGCGCTGAGGAGGCTCAGGAGAAATTCGGCTTTTTGCTGGAAGCGCTGCAATACGGTGCACCGCCGCACGGTGGCATTGCTTTCGGCCTGGATCGCGTCGTCACCATGATGACCGGTGCCGAATCGATCCGCGACGTGATTGCCTTCCCCAAGACCCAGCGTGCCCAATGCCTGCTGACCCATGCACCCAGCACGGTGGATGAAAAGCAGTTGCGCGAACTGCATATCCGTTTGCGGCATGTGGAAGCGTGATTGAATCGGGATCGCAGCAGGGCGGATTAGAACAGCCATAGAGTTCTCTGCGGACGGGGGCAATCTCCGAATTTGTCTTTGTGGTGACAATGTATAAAATTCCCATTTCTGTTCTGGTGGTGATCCACACGCCCGACCTGCAGGTCTTGTTGCTGGAGCGGGCGGATCATCCCGGCTACTGGCAATCGGTGACTGGTAGCCAGGATCAGGGTGAAACGCTGATGCAAACAGCGGTGCGCGAAGTGGCCGAGGAAACGGGACTGGACGCGACCCGTTACCCGCTGACCGATTGGAACCTGCAGAATCAATTTGAGATCTTTCAGGAGTGGCGCGGGCGTTACCCGCCGGGGGTGACGCACAATACCGAGCATGTGTTCGGTCTGTTGCTGCCGGAGCCCGTTCCGGTCACGGTGGCGGCGCGCGAGCATCTGGGTTTTGTCTGGTTGCCGTGGCAGGAAGCGGCGGAAAAGGTTTTCTCCTGGAGCAATGCGGACGCGATCCGTGAACTGGCTGCCCGCCAGCAGCGATAGAAATCCGTCGAGCGAACCCGCATCTGGTATTCTTGTCTCAAATTTTTCTTGATCTGCTGACGGAGTAGCCATGCAAGCAGAAGCCATTGCATTTGAGCGGTTTGACACGCTGCAGGATGATGTCTGCGCGCAGCGCATTGTTGCGGCCAAAGCCGCGCTGGGAAAACGCGCAGTGATCCTCGCGCATCATTACCAGCGGGCGGATGTTTACAAACACGCCGACCTCACCGGCGATTCGCTGCAATTGTCGCGCCTTGCCGCCGGGACCGATGCGGAGTATCTGGTATTCTGCGGCGTGCATTTCATGGCCGAGGTGGCCGACATTCTTTCCAAGCCGGAGCAGGTCGCCATTCTGCCTGATCTGGCCGCAGGCTGTTCGATGGCCGATATGGCCAGTCTTTCCAAGGTGGAACGGGCCTGGCGTGAGTTGCAGGAAGTGCTGGATCCCGACGAAAGCGTCACGCCCGTGACTTATATCAACTCCGCCGCCGATCTGAAAGCATTCTGCGGCGAGCATGGCGGCATCGTCTGCACTTCCAGCAACGCTGTCAAAATTCTGCAATGGTCTTTTTCCCGGCGCGAGAAAGTGCTGTTTTTCCCCGATCAGCATCTGGGGCGCTGGAGCGGGCACAAGCTGGGGATTCCGCTGGACGAAATGCCGGTGTGGGATTTTGACGAGCCGTTGGGCGGGCTTACCCCGGAGCAGATCAGGAAAGCCAAAATCCTGCTGTGGAAGGGGCACTGCTCGGTGCACCAGATGTTCCAGCCGCAGCACATCCTGCGCTTTCGCAACCAGTATCCCGATGGCTTGGTGATTTCACATCCGGAATGCAGTTTTGAGGTGTGCAGAAACTCTGACTATGTCGGTTCCACCGATTACATCATCAACACCATCCGCGCAGCAAAAGAAGGTACCCGCTGGCTGGTCGGGACCGAGCTGAATCTGGTCAGTCGCATCGCCGAAGAATTCAGGCCGCAGGGAAAGATAGTGCAGTTCATGGCATCGACCATATGCATGTGTTCCACCATGGCCCGCATTGACCCACAGCATCTGGCGTGGGTGCTGGAGAATCTGCTGGCAGGAAAAGTGGTGAACCAGATCAGGGTGCCGCAAGCCGAGGCGAAACTGGCGAAGCTTGCACTGGAACGGATGCTGGAGGTTTCGTAGGAGTCATCCCCCGCATCACCAAATCTTATCCTGCCCGATCACATGCCCAACAAGCTGCATATCGCCACTTACAATATTCACAAGGGCTTTTCGCATTTCAACCAGCGCATGGTAGTGCATGAGCTGCGCGATAGCCTGCGCACTCTTGGCGCCGATATCATTTTTCTGCAGGAAGTGGTGGGTCATCACAAGGGCCACGCTGCCCGCTTCGAGAACTGGCCGGGCAGGCCGCAGCACGAGTTTCTGGCCGATTCGGTTTGGAGCGATTTTGCCTACGGGAAAAACGCGATATACGACGAAGGGCACCATGGCAACGCGATTCTGAGCCGTTACCCCATCGTGCGTTGGGATAACGAAGATATTTCCGCGCACTCCTTCGAGAGTCGCGGCATGCTGCACTGCGAAATCAGCGTTCCCGGCTGGCCGGAACATCTGCATTGCGTTTGCGTCCACATGGGATTATTCAAGCGTGGACAGCGGCAGCAATTGCAGGCGCTGGAGCGCCGCATTGAACAGCTGGTGCCGCCACAGGCACCGCTGGTGATCGCCGGGGATTTCAACGATTGGCGTGAAATAGCCAGTCAGATTCTGGTGGAGCAGCTTAATCTGACCGAGGCTTTCGAATTGACCGGGGGCAGGGCCGCGCGCAGCTATCCCTCCGCGTTGCCGCTGTTTCGCCTCGACCGCATCTATGTGCGTGGTTTCCATGTGGAGAATGCGCAAGTCCATCAGGGCCATCCCTGGTCAAAGATTTCCGATCATGCAGTACTGTCGGCCAGGATGGTCCGCAGATGAA
This sequence comes from Nitrosospira sp., assembly GCA_026399575.1. Classification (GTDB taxonomy): domain Bacteria; phylum Pseudomonadota; class Gammaproteobacteria; order Burkholderiales; family Nitrosomonadaceae; genus VFJL01. The sequence goes on from JAPLQS010000012.1 coordinate 5,771, forward strand.
TCCGTCCGGCTTCGTCGGCGGCAACCGCATTACCCTGTTGCAGAACGGCGCGGAATATTTTCCCGCGCTGGAAAGCGCCATCGATGGGGCGCAGCAGGAGGTGCATGTTGAAACCTATATATTCGAACACGATGCCACCGGAATACGCATTGCCGGGGCATTGCAACGGGCGGCGCGGCGCGGGGTAGCAACCTATCTGCTGCTGGACGGATTCGGTTCCCAGGATCTGCCACGGAAAGTAATCCAGGAGATGCTTGATGCCGGCGTGCAGGTGCTCATATTCCGGCAGAAGATTTCGCCCTTGAGCCTGCGGCGCAACCGCTTGCGCCGCATGCATCGCAAGCTGGTGGTGGTGGACGCAGGCATTGCTTTTGTCGGCGGAATCAACATCATCGATGACCGGCACAATCCCGAGCCGCTGCCGCCGCGTTTCGATTACGCAGTTTCGATCGAGGGTCCGCTGCTGGGCGAGATTCATCCGGCAGCCAGGCATTTATGGATGCTGGTGGCATGGGCACACTTCAACCAGCGGCGCCCAGACTACCCAGCCTTGCACCCGGACGGCAAGCCCTGCGGCAGTCAACTGGCGGCGTTCGTGATGCGCGACAATTTGCATCACCGGCACGATATCGAACAGGCTTATCTGCATGCCATTGTCAATGCAGGCAGTGAAATCATTATTGCCAGTGCCTATTTCCTGCCCGGCGGCAATTTCCGCCGCGCGCTGAGCGATGCCGCCCGGCGCGGTGTGCGCGTGGTATTGCTGTTGCAGGGCAGAGTAGACCACCTCTTGCTGTATTACGCCACGCATGCGCTCTATGAGAGCCTGTTCGATGCCGGTATCGAAATACACGAATATCACAAGAGCTATTTGCACGCCAAGGTAGCTGTGATAGACCGGCAATGGGCTACCGTGGGCTCTTCCAATATTGACCCGTTCAGCCTGTTGCTGGCGCGGGAAGCCAACGTGGTGGTGGACGATGCATCGTTCGCGGCTGAATTGCGCTCAAGCCTGGAGCAGGCAATGGCCGAGGGATCGGCACAGGTGTTGCGGGAGAACTGGAAAAGACAATCCTGGCTGATCCGCGCAATGAGTTGGGCGAGCTACTACGCAGTGCGCTATTTGCAAGGCTTGGTGGGTTATGGCCGGGAAAACGACCGGACCGAGTATGGGAAACAGTAAAGGAAACACTAAGCAGATTTTATGATGACACCGGAAATGAACGACCAGATTGTTGCTGCCGCTGCCCGGCTGCGGGCGGGCGGAGTGGTGGCTTTTCCGACAGAAACCGTCTACGGTTTGGGAGCGGATATTTCCAATTCGTCCGCAGTGCGGCGCATATTCGAAATCAAGGGGAGGCCCGCCGATCATCCGCTGATCGTGCATTTCGCTGATGCCGCGCGGCTGCAGCATTGGGCACAGGAGGTACCGGAAGCGGCCTGGCAACTGGCCGAACATTTCTGGCCGGGGCCATTGACACTGATACTGCCGCGCAGCCGTCATGTGCCGCCGGACGTCACCGGTGGGCAGGACCTGGTGGGACTGCGGATACCGGATCACCCCGTCGCGCTCGCCTTGTTGCACGAACTGGGAGCTGAAAAGGCGCTAGCCGCCCCCTCGGCCAATCGTTTCGGCCGCGTCAGTCCGACTACGGCAGCGCATGTACAGGAGGAGTTGGGCCATGCCGTGGACATGATTCTGGATGGCGGCGCCTGCAAGGTCGGCCTGGAGAGCACGATAGTCGGTTTCAGCGGCCAGACTGCCACGATCCTGCGGCCCGGCGGCGTTTCGCTGGCCGCGCTGGCGGAAGTGCTGCATGGCAACGTGGTCTTGCCGCAAGCAAAAAATTCCACCGTACGGGTACCGGGCGCACTGGCTGCGCATTACGCTCCGCTAACGCCGCTTGAGGTGTGGCCAACCGAAGCGCTATGGCAGCATGTGCGTGAACTGGCAGCACAGGGACTGAAGGTGGCGGTGCTAGGGTGGTCTGAACCGGAACCGGTCACCCCGGGAAACAGTAATGCCTTTTATTTTTCCATGCCACGCGAAGCGGCAGCCTACGGCAGCCAGTTGTATGCAACCCTGCGCCGCTTCGATCATGGGTGCTTTGATCGTCTGCTGGTGGAAGCGCCGCCTGCTGATCCGGCGTGGCTGGCGGTTGCAGACCGGTTGCAGCGCGCCAGTTGCACACCATTTGACAGACGATGAAAACAGACAGAAAAAATCAATTGCGCGCGGTATTGTTTGACGTTGACGGTACCCTGGCCGATACCGAACGCGACGGTCATCGTCTCGCTTTCAATGCTGCGTTTGCGGAGTCCGGTCTTGCCTGGGACTGGGATACGGAGCTCTATGGAGAGCTGCTGACGATCACCGGCGGCAAGGAACGCATTCGTCATTACATCGAAAAACATGTTCCGGATGAATTGAGCAGGAATGGGCTGGATGCCTGGATCGCCGCTTTGCACCAGACCAAAACCAGGCATTTCGTGAGCCTGCTCGAGCGCGGAGGAATTCCGTTGCGTCCCGGCGTTGCCCGCCTGATTCATGAGTTGCGCGCAGCAAACATAAAAATCGCCATTGCCACCACCACCTCGCCGGAGAATGTAATCGCGCTGTTGAAGTCCACTTTGGGAGAAGATTCCCCAAGCTGGTTTGACGTCATTGGTGCGGGCGATATCGTTCCCGGCAAAAAGCCCGCACCGGATATTTATCTGTGGGTACTGCAACAGCTTGGGTTGCCGGCGCAGCACTGCATCGCGCTGGAGGATTCCGAGAACGGATTGAAAGCTGCGCTGGCAGCAGGCCTGGACACGCTGATCACAGTCAGCGACTACACCCGTGGGCAGGACTTCAGCGGCGCAGCGCTGGTACTGTCGGATCTGGGTGAGCCGGCCCAGCCATTTACCGTGCTGGCAGGAAATGCGCACGGCAAGGGATGGGTGGATGCGCAGATACTGTCCGGGTTGAATGGCTAATACCGTTATGGTTTCCATTGGTATTTGTGATGGAATCGTCATCCGAAACAGGTAGAATTGATGGCTGTTGGCTTCTGACAGGAAAAGACTGAAACCCTTAAGGAGCAACAAGCTCCATGACTAAAACCAGTGAGGCATCAAATGAAAAAACCATTAGTCGGCATCATCATGGGCAGCAACAGCGACTGGAACGTGATGCAGCATGCCGCGAGCCAGTTGCGTGATTTCGGCATAGCCTACGAAGCGCAGGTAATCTCCGCCCACCGCACGCCCGATATCGCATTTGAATATGCGCAAACCGCCATTTCCCGTGGCCTGCGCTGCATCATTGCCGGTGCCGGTGGCGCTGCCCATCTCGCCGGGGTGCTGGCGGCCAAAACCACTCTGCCGATACTGGGCGTGCCGGTTCCGTCCAAACACCTGCAAGGGCTGGATTCATTGCTTTCCATCGTGCAGATGCCCAAAGGCATACCGGTTGCCACTTTCGCCATTGGTGAAGCCGGAGCCGCCAATGCCGGTTTGTTTGCAGTGGCCCTGCTGGCACTCTCCGATCCGGCGATGGCCAGGCAGCTTGAGGCCTTCCGCACAACGCAGGCGGAAAAGGTCAAGGCGATGACCCTTCCTGAGCTTGAGTAGGTTCAATATGAATTCAACCGAAACGGCATTATTTGAATCCAGCCTTGCCAGCCTCGAATTTCTGCATCGCGGCAAGGTGCGCGACATCTACGCGGTGGATGCAGACAAGCTGCTGATTGTCCAGACCGATCGGCTGTCGGCATTCGATGTAATCCTGCCGACCCCGGTGCCGGGCAAGGGCAGGGTGCTCACCGCCATGTCCAATTTCTGGTTCGACAAGCTCGGCCACATCATGCCCAATCATCTCACCGGCATTGCGCCTGAATCGGTGGTGGCAGCGACGGAACGCGAGCAGGTGATTGGCCGCGCATTCGTGGTGAAGCGACTGCAGCCGTTGCCGCTGGAGGCGATCGTGCGCGGCTACGTGGTCGGTTCCGGCTGGAAGGACTATCAGAAGACCGGTGCGATCTGCGGCATCACGCTCCCCGCCGGATTGCAGGAGGCCGCCAAGCTGCCGGGTGGCGCGATTTTTACGCCTTCGACCAAAGCGCCCATGGGCGCGCACGATGAAAACATTCCGTTTGCCGAAGCGGAGAAGCTGCTGGGCAAAGAATTGGCCGCGCAAGTGCGCGACAAGGCCATTGCCCTCTACACCGAGGCGGCGGATTTTGCCGCGAGCAAAGGCATCATCATTGCCGACACCAAGTTCGAATTCGGCCAGGATGCTGCAGGCAGACTTTATCTGATCGACGAAGCGCTCACTCCGGATTCATCTCGCTTCTGGCCGGCCGAACAGTATGCGCCGGGAAAGAATCCGCCCAGCTACGACAAGCAGTTTGTGCGCGACTGGCTGGAAACGCAGGACTGGAACAAGAAAGCACCCGCACCCGCACTGCCCGCCGCAGTGCTCGCCCGAACCACGGAAAAATATCAGGAAGCCCTACGGCGGCTGACAGGGTAATGGGCAGGAGCGCCTTCAGGCGCGAAGAATCAAACCACATCGCGTCCCTAAAGGGGTTCCTACAACTGCATCGTTCTGTAGGAGCGCCTTCAGGCGCGAAAGGTTAAAAAAGCCCGACCAGCATCTTGATCCCCAGCAAATAAAGCAGCACCACGAAAACCTTCCTGAGCGTACCGGTCTGCACGGCATGGGTGGTTCTGGCGCCCAGCGGTGCGGTCAGCATGCTGGCCAGCATGATCCATCCCAGCGCCGGTAAATAAACGTACCCCAGGCTGTATTCCGGCAACGCTTGCGATTGCGCCATGCCGTTGGCGATATAGCCGATCGTCCCCGCCAGCGCGATGGGGAAACCCACTGCGGCGGCAGTACCGATGGCCTGTTGCAGCCTGACATTACAGATGGAAAGAAACGGTACGGTCAGCAAGCCGCCGCCGATCGCGACCAGACTGGAAACCACCCCGATCACATTGCCCGCCGCGAACATTCCCACCTTGCCCGGAAGTTGGCGACTGGGTTGGGGGGTAGTCTTGAGCAGCATCTGGGTGGCGGCATAAAAAATGAACACGACAAAGATCACGCTCAAGAACTGGCTGGATAGCGCGCCTGCCAGCGTTGCCCCGCCCAGGGTGCCGACGATGATTCCCGGCGTCAGGTGTTGCACCACTTGCCAGTTCACTGCGCCGTGGGCGTGATGGGTGCGCAGGCTGGAGACGGAAGTGAAAATGATCGCGGCCATGGTGGTGCCGAGAGCGAGATGCAGAATGCGGTCAGCGGGGAAATGCTGGGCGCTGAATATGAAAGTCAGCACCGGCACCATGATCAGCCCGCCGCCGATGCCCAGCAACCCGGCAAAGAAGCCGACCATTGCACCCAGCAGCAAGTAAGCCGGCCACCATTCCATGCTACGTTTTGCCCCGGTCGAGATTCTGCTTCAGCACTGCGGGCGGATCATCACAAGATTTCCATGATGAAGTTCCATTCCGCCGGATCGACCGGCGTGATGGACAGGCGATTGCCTGTCTGCAGAATGCGCAGGCTGGCCAGGTCGGGATAACTCCTTAGTTCTTTGATGCCCACCAGGCGGGTTTTCTTGACGAACTTCACCTCCACGTTGAACCAGCGTGGATTCTGCGAAGTGGCTTTCGGGTCGAAATATTTGCTGGCGGGATCGAACTGGGTGGCGTCGGGGTAGGCGAGCTTGCAGACCTCGGCGATGCCGACAATACCCGGTTCAGCGCAACTCGAATGGTAGAAAAAAACCTGGTCGCCAACGCGCATCTGATCGCGCATGAAATTGCGTGCTTGATAGTTGCGCACGCCATACCACGCGATGGTTCGTGCGGGCATCGCCGCAAGATCGTCGATGCTCACATCGGAAGGTTCGGATTTCATCAGCCAGTAGCGCATGGTTCAGGAGAGGGTGGTTGGTTGCAATAAATTCGCAGAGACAAAAAAAGCGGCATGGCCGCTTTCTCTGCAAAACAAAGTTCCCCGCAAATGCCGTCAGGCCATTATCTTGAACCTTAAGGTCCAAGGTGGTCGCTTGCCGGACGCATCAGGCGCTTCCGCATGGGACGCGCACAACAGCATCACTATGGTCAGCAACCAGTTCTCAAAGAATGGTTCAAAGAATATGAGCCTAAAACGAACACCGCAGGGAACAACTGTAATCCACTCTGTATTCAAGCAGAGAGTCTGGCCGAATACAAACCGGAAATCGGGTGGGGCTGGCTTGGGAACAGGGTAACGCTGGTTAAAACAACTTGTCCTGTTCCGGCATCGCCGCATCAAGTGCTGCCTGCATGCGGTCGATTCTACGCTTGAATTCACCCATGTCAAACCCCCCCCTGATTTTGGTGGTGAGCAGTTCATGGGTAATGTTGAGCGCCGCCATGATGGCGACGCGTTCGGAACCGACGACCTTGCCGCTATCCCTGATTTCCCGCATCTTCTTGTCGAGATAGGACACCGACTGCAGCAGTTCCTCGCGTTCATCGTCAGGGCAGGCGACGCGGAATTCGCGCCCCATGATGCTGACGTTCATGGTTTTGCTGGTGCTCATGGTTCGTTTTCGGGGATTTGGGTCAGGAGGGTTTCCAGGCGGCTGGTTGCAGTGCTGATCTTTTCCGCCAGGTGCTTGTTTTCGCTGGTGGCGCCGGCGAGTTGCTGGCGCAACTGGATATTTTCCGAGCGCAGGCGCCGGCACAATTGCACGAATTGGCCGATCTTCTCTTCCAGCGATTTCAGTTCCGCTTCCATCGGCGCACTATAGTTTGAAAATCCTTATTGAGTCAACTGCTAACGGGATTTTTTAAATGTTATTTCCAGTAACCTGGTTTGTCGATCTAAGACATACGATTAATTTTTCAGACCGGATTTTCTGCTTCTGGTAGAATCCGTGCCACGTTTTAGGTGCTCGGCTGAATGAGATTGCTCAGTCGAGTTAAACGGGAACCAGGTGAAATACCTGGGCTGCCCCCGCAACGGTAAGCAAGTGTGGACATATCCACCAATGCCACTGTGAATTCTCCAATTCATGGGAAGGCGATATGTCAAATCTTGTGAGCCCGGATACCGGCCTTTAACGCGTATGGAAATATCGCGTGGGGCGGTATCCTGATCGACGTCTTTTCTTCGTTCATGTAATTCCCTCTGTGGTATTTCCTTGTCTGTCACAACAGCAGACGGCGGGTCTGCTTAGGGAACCACTGAACCAGTCCCACGCGGGCGCGACGGCGGCTTTGCGGGATGGGATGCACGAAAGGCGAGGACGCGAATGGCCATTCCCTTCGCTACGAGCCTGACACCGCAGACCGCCCGCAAAGCCCCGTCCCGTAGGGTTGCGGCAAAATCTGGCGCTTGCTGCGTTGCGCTCCTTGGCCTCGTAGACCAGCTACGACCTGCGTCGCGCGCCTTGCAATCATCCCGATTTTGCCAGCAACGCGCTCCACGGAGGACTGGTTCAGTGGTTCCTTAGCCTAAAGAAACCTCATGGCGCTATCCATGGGTTTTCTTTTGGCGAATTACTGCGAGGAATGGCACATGAAATTAGGACGATTGTTGGCTTTGGGGTTGATAACATCGCAACTGGCCTTAGCCGCTGCAAATGCGCAGGGAGTGCCGCCAAAGTTACCAGAAATGGTCATCTACGGAGGAAACCGGATACCGATTACTCGGGAGTTGACGAATATCCGGATGGATAAAATAAAACTGAAGGTCGAAGACAATGACTGGAAGACGGTGCTGCAGGAAACCGTGCAGGTAAACGAGACTGGACCTGGTGGCCCGGTCTCTTTATTTATGCGGGGCAGCGGGTCGAGTCAAACCATGTTCATGATTGACGGTATGCGGATGTCGTCTGCGACTACCGGGGCGCCAAACTTTGCTGCGATAGCGCCAGGGTTGCTAACCTCGATTGACGTTCTCCAGGGCGGAGCTTCTGCCGCATTTGGTGCGAACGCGGTTGGTGGTGTGATACGGGGGTCGGTGGATATCCCCACCGGGCTGACGGTATCTGCGGGTGGCGGCTCGCGAATGTCCGAAAGAGCGGCCGTTTCTGCCGGCGCGCGGGACGACAGGTTTCACTACGGATTTCGTGTAGTCCAGGACATAATCAATCAAGGTTCTGCGACCAACGCGAATAATCTATGGAGCTATAACCCCGACGTGGATATTCGGAAAAGGATCGGGGTGGCGGCCAAGGCAGGTGGGATGGTGACAGACAACCTGCAAGTCGAGTTGACGGGCCTGTATTCCGGTGTCCGCACGATGTACGACGGAAGCGCGACAACCAACGATCTGAACCTGCAGGCTATCGGGATGGGCAATATGCGAGTCATTTATCACCTGCCCGACAACATGCGCGCCATAGCGAGCTACGGCATCGCCACGGACAGGTCCACACTTCGCGGATCGACGCCGATGGTATTGAACACTCAATCCCTGCAAGGAAATGTGCAGTTGGAAAAGGATATGAAGATAGGGCGGGTATTTGTCGGTGCCGACCACGAGATCCAGAAGGTGTCAAGCACGACTCATTACACGGAGAACCAAAGAACGAACGTATCCGGTTTTGTTGGGACTCAGCTCAGAGCCGCCAGCATGGTGGCTGAAGGCGTTTATCGGCATGATGAGAACTCGCAGTTTGGCGGGTACAACACTTATAACGTTTCGCTGGCACGAATCTTTGCCGAGAACTGGAGAGTCGGCGCTCTTGCCTCAACCTCGTTTCGGGCGCCGACGTTCAATGACCTCTACTGGCCGATGGCGTGGGGATTTGGCGGGAATCCCAACTTGACACCGGAAAGAGGAGCGATGCAGGAAGTGTTCATGGCGTACGAGAAGGGCGATGCCAGGTATCGGGTTGGGGCATTCATTAACAACATCAAGGATGCCATCGTTATAAATTCCATGTGGTCCCAGATGGAGAATATATCGCATGCCAAGATTCAAGGGGTTGAGATGTCTGGTGCTCAGCCCTTGTTTGCCGGGTTTTCTACGCGGGTGAATGTTACTGTGCAAGATCCGCGCAATGAGCAGACCGGAATGGTGCTGGCCAGGCGCTCGCAGGTATGGGGAACGGCAGCGTTGAGGTACGAAAGTGGTCCAGTCATGCTGGAGGGCATAGTCCGGGTTGAGGGCCATAGGTTTGACGACAGCAAGAATACGGCCAGGTTGCCCACGATGGCCATTGTAGGGTTAAGCTCCAGTTACAAACTGCCGGGCAAGGGGCCAGTACTGCGAGTCCAGGTGGATAATCTGCTGAACAAGGAATATCAGCCTGCCGTGGGATTCAGAGGGATACCCCGGACTGTCTGGGCAAGCGTCACGCATACTTTCTAAGCACTGCTGCCGGCAATTCCGGTAGCACCGCTTTTTCATTTCTTCCCTGGTTCTGCTATTGTGCGCGCATGCAAAACGCACAGACTATGACCAGCCATCAGTTGTACACGCGCCTGGCAGGCTATGTCGCGCCTTATTGGGGAATGCTGGCAGTGGCGCTGCCGGGCATGCTGGTGCTGGCAGTGACCGAACCGGCGCTGCCGCTATTGCTGAAGCTGATGCTGGACGGAACGCTGGTCAACCCGAAGCATGAACTGGTGCAACTGGTGCCGCTGGTGATCGTTGCATTTTTTGTGGCGCGCGGGGTGGCGAGCCACCTCAGCATCTATGCGCTTGGCTGGGTGAGCGGCAGGCTGGTGGTGGATTTACGCGTGAGCACGTTCGACAGGCTGTTGACGCTGCCCGCCCGTTATTATGCCGATCACGCCAGTGACAGTCTTGTTGCCACAATCACTGCCGACACGAACCGAACCGTTGCTACCGCTGCCGCTGCGGTAACCGTGCTGGTACGGGATGCACTGACTATCATCGCGCTGCTGGCATGGATGTTTTATCTCGACTGGAAACCCGCGTTGCTGGCGTTGTCGCTGATTCCGGCGATCATGCTGATTGTGCGGTTGAGCAATGGACAGCTACAGACAGGCGATCGGGAAACGTCATCAACGCCAGACGGCATGGCCCAGGTAGTGCAGGAGTCGGTCAGGAACTACAAAGTAATCAAGCTTGACGGCGGCCAGCAATACCAAAGCCAGCGCTTACGCAATGAAGTCGAGCGGGTGCATCGCGCTACTATGAAACAGGCTACTGCCAAAGCTTTCAGTACAGCGCTGGTGCATATGGCGGTTGGTGTGGTATTGGCGCTTGCCATCTACCCCGCTGCTCAGCAGGCTGCCACTGATGGAACCAGCGGCAGTTTCGTTTCGCTCAGCGTGGCCATGCTGTTGCTGATCCTGCCGGTGAGACGGATCACCACTGCTTACCTGTTCCGGCAACAAGGACTGGCCGCCGCCGCAAGCGTATTCGCGCTGCTGGAACAGAAAGCCGAGGCGGATGGCGGCACGATTGATATCGGTCGTGCGCGCGGGGAATTGCGCTTCGAGCAGGTTGGCTTTCGCTGCCAGTCGCTAGCAGACGCTGCGCCGGAAAAGGTTATGCTGACGTTGCAGCCCGGCGAGACGCTGGCGCAGGTGGATTCTGCATTGGCCGACCTGGTGCCGCGTTTCTCTCAGCCTGATAGCGGGAAAATTCTGCTCGACGGCCAGGATCTGGCGACGCTCACATTGACCAGCCTGCGCGCCAACATCGCACTGGTATCGCGCGAGACGGCATTGTTCAACGACACGGTGGCGGCCAACATCGCTTATGGCGCCAAGGGGCATGCCACCGAAGCAGAGATCATCGCCGCAATGCATGCCGCGCATGCGGCGGAATTTATCCGGGAGTTGCCGCAAGGGCTGCAAACCGTGGTGGGTGAACAGGGTGCGCAGCTTGCCGATGATCAGCGGCTGCGCATCGCCATTGCCCGGGCATTGCTGAAAGATCCACCCATTCTGATTCTGGACGAAACAGTTTCGGCGCCGGATGCAGAATCCGGACAGCAGGTGCAGGCGGCGCTGGCAACCCTGATGCAAGGCCGCACCAGTATCATCATCAGCGCGCCTTCCGGCGCGAAAGATCCGAGCGCGAAAAGAACCAACCGATCGCCCCTAAAGGGACTCCTGCAACCGCATTCCAACCTCGTCGTCCCGTAGGGGCGTCTTCAGGCGCGAAAGGGCTAACTTCGCCAACTGGTATCACGCCCAGCCCCGCAGCTCGATTTCAGCAATCATCCTATCGGCTCCGGCAATTAGCGTTGGCACAAAAGCATGACCAGATTGCAGGGCGTTGATGAGTATGGCTGGGTCTTCAACGTATTCGTGGATCATCTGGTTTCTGAGGTTGCGCATGACCATCCATTCGTCAGCAGACTTGAGCAGCCCCAGGCGTTCGGCACGATCAAGATTATCGATGGCGGCGGATGTTTTTTCACCCAGGGCAGTCAAGAGTATGGGCAACAGTTTGTCGCCCACGGTGTCTTGCAGGCGGCCAAACCTGCTCACGAAAGCTTCCACCCGCTCTGCCAAATCGGGGTCTGCTTCGAGCTGGGCTGCTTGCTTTAGGGTAAACATGCCGGCAAACAGACGCTGGTCTGTAGTGGCGAGGTGTTGGCATTCTTTGCGCACGACTCGGGTTAAAAACTGCAGACGTAGTGCGATCTTGGGTTCCACTGTCATAGCAATTGTCCTTCTTTGAATGCAATGTCGTGGATGGGCAGACGCATGAGGTTTGGCGCGCTGAGCAACACGTCCACTTTGCGTCCGTGCATGGCGCGTGACACTTGAGCGGACATTTGCGCGGCCATAAGTGCGGGATTATCCACGGGTTCCGTTAATTCAAGCATGAGGTCAAGGTCCCCTCCGTGCGCGGTGTCATCAAGTCTGGAGCCGAAAACGCGCACGCGGGATTGGTTCCCCGCCACTTGACGAGCAAGTTGGCGAATAGCTTGGATTTGGTAGTCAGTCAGGCGCATTTTTAAACTCCCCCCTGAAATCTCGAAATAACAACCTCGTAAAGCCACTGACTTCTATCAAGGTTGTGCAAGTGAATTATGCATGATTTTTTCTATCTTCAGGGCGCCTCTAAAAATTCAAAGTTCTAAACAAGACGAGGCGGGAACAAAAAATGTAGACGCAGCATATACATAATATGTAAGGAAACATTTTTTGTGAGCAACAAAGTATTGTGACGAAATATGGATTTTTAAAGGTGCCCTCCAGCCAATTCTGACGCAAGCCCTTCAAGAGAAATCGCCTCGATATCAGTGGCCAGACGGTAGCGCTCGGTACCCGGGTAGACCACATACTTCTTTGCGGGCTGAAGATCGGCGCATGCCGCATGAAAGCCGCGCTCCACCTTGGGTGTAAGGCTGCGTTTGATTTCGATTGCCCACAGACTTCCATCCGGCCACGAGAGCAACAGGTCGATTTCGGCGCCACCGCTGGTACGATAGAAATGGCCTTGTATTTCGGGCGCCGCACAGTCAAGCAGGTTTTCGATGACAAAACATTCCCAGCTCTGGCCTACGACTGGATGGGAAAGAAGTGTTTCCTTGTCAGGGATATTCAGCAGCGCGTGAACCAGACCGCTATCCCGCACATATACCTTGGGCGATTTGACGAGTCGCTTGCCCAAATTGGCATGCCATGGAGGCAGACGACGGACCAGCAGCAGATCCACCAGCAAATCAAGATAGCCTCCGGCGGTTTTGACGTCCACCCCTAGGTTCCGCGCCAACTGTGCCGTGTTGAGCAGGCCTCCCTGGTGATGTGCAAGCATGCTCCAGTAGCGGCGCAGCGTTTCCGCCGCAATCCGTGGGCCAAACAGGGGGATATCGCGCTCCAGATAAGTGCGAATGAAATCCTGCCGCCAGCGCAAGCTGTGCATGGTATCTGGCGCCAGCAGGCTTTCAGGGAAACCGCCGCGCACCCAGAGATCGTCAGCCGGCATGCCGCGCGTTTCCAGCACATGGAATGGGGTGAGCTCAAGGTAGGCAATACGACCGGCCAGTGTTTCGCCAGACTGCCTGAGCAAATCCGGCGAAGCGGAGCCGAGCAGCAGATACAGGCCTGAACGCCGGTTGGAACGCCGGCCTTGGTCTATAAGGCCGCGCAGCACCGGGAAAAGTCCCGTTACACGGTGGACTTCGTCAAGAATGACCAGTCTGTCCTGATGATCCCGAAGGTAAAGCTCAGGCTGTGATAATTTGGCGCGATCCTGCTCGGATTCCAGGTCAAGATAAAGCGCGTTATAGCGCTGGCCGATCTCCAGCGCCAGTGTTGTTTTACCCACCTGGCGCGGGCCAAGCAATGCCACCGCTGGTGAATAAGCGATGGCATCCGAGAGTCTAGTGGTCAGTGAGCGGTTAATCATCCATGTAATTATGGAATGTCATTCCATGAATTGCAAGGATATTGTGCGGTCTTTGCAGTGGTACAACGCCGGATAGAAAAAATGGCTGGTCATGGTGCAGGGCTTATCTTTTACTTTCGGTACACTTCGTGGCGATTGCCGATCGCGATTACCAAAACACATAATTGTCCATCTTGAATATCGCAAATAATGCGATAGTCCCCCACTCGATAGCGCCAGTAAGAACCTAGTTGCGGCCCAACTAATTTTTTACCGGCATCTCTCGGATCATCCAGAATGGCGATTCGTTCATCCATGTAATCAAGAATGCGAACTGCGGTAGGTTGATCGATTTTCTTAAGCTGTCTTCTCGCTGACTCGGTGTATTTAATTACCCAGGTCAAGATCTTTCCTTACATCAGCGGCATCGAATACTTTCTCTGTGCCTTTGCGAACCCGTTCCATGGTGGCGTCCGCTAAGTAAAAATCCTCGAGATCATCGATGCCGCCTTCAATCAGTTCGCGCAAATAGTAAGCTTTAGCTCGCCCTGTTTGGGCAGCTAAATGGTCTAATCGTTGTTCAATTATCGGATCAAGACGAATGGATGTAGCCATAACTCCTCCTGTTTGGATGCTTGTATTCATTGTATCACTTTAAGAAAGCTGCACCAAATCATATCAACCAAAGCTCACACGCCATGGAAGAAGCAAGGAGAACGATAAGCCGGCCAATCATCCTGGAGCGCCTTCAGGCGCGAAGGAGTGCCGGGTGCGATTATTCCTGGCGAACTGGATGATAATCGTCCACTTGACGGCTGATTATCATCCGAGTTCCCCTCAAAAAGTACTCTTCCAAAGGCAGTGCCCTCTTTTCCCAAGGCATATCGAAGGGACGGCATCGTTCAATGCTGATTTCCAGGATAATTAATTTGTTTCATACTGATATTTTATATTTATACAACCGATTGACTTGAATGAAATTAAAAGTTATAAATCGTTTCATAAATCGTTTCATGTCAGGCCAATATGACCAAAATTACCCCCGATGTACTCATTAAACTACTTCGCACCCATCCCCGTGCCGGGAGTGCTGAACTCTGCGCCCGCTTGGGTGGAGCCGACCGCGCGACATTCATGCGCCTTGTTCGGTCGGTCGGTGCTGATATTGTCGCCGCCGGGAACACCCGACGCACCCGTTATAGCCTGCGGCGCCCGTTGGCGGGAAAAATCACGCCTATCCCGCTCTACCGCATCGATCAGGCTGGTGCTGGGCATGAACTCGGAGAATTATCCTTGACCTACCCTGAGGGATCAGTCCTATCCGCTCCGGGCAAATTCCCTTGGCCGCTGGATCGGGACATGAGTGACGGATGGTTTGATGGCCTGCCCTATCCTCTTTTCGACATGCGACCACAAGGCTTTCTTGGCCGTAACTTTGCCTACCATCATGCTCTCGACCTGGGCGTGCCAGACGACCCGGAAGCCTGGTCAGATGACGATATCGTGTTCGTGCTGGCGATAACAGGCCACGACCAGCCTGGCGACCTTATTCTGGGCGAGACCGCTTATAGGCGCTTTCTCGACTACCGCCGGCAAGGTGACGCCCGATTCCTAACGGAAGCCGTACTTGCAACGGAATATCCCCGGCTCGCCGAACTGGCCATAGCCCACGGCGAAGGCGGATCTTCTGTGGGTGGAGAATTCCCCAAATTCACCGCTCGCCGCGATCTTGAGGGCAGAAAAGTTAATGTCATCGTCAAGTTTTCGGGAGCGGATGATTCCCCTGCAGTGCGCCGCTGGGCAGACTTACTGGTCTGCGAGCATCTCGCTAACGAAGTCATGGCACAAACGCTGAACTTACCCACCGCCCAATCCGCCATTCGCCGCTATGCCGGGCGAACCTTTCTTGAAGTTATCCGCTTCGATCGACACGGCAATTTTGGCCGCTCGGGCGTATGCACACTTGGCAGCCTGAATGCCGCCTTGGCCGGCACAGCAGGCGCACGCTGGACAAAAACTGCGTTGGCTCTTCAAGCGGCAGGCAGTGGCGTCACCAACGAAACCATCTCCGCAATCCGCCATATATGGTGGTTCGGCAAGCACATCGGCAATACTGATATGCACGAAGGCAACCTCGCCTTCCGTCCCGACATGACCCTCGCCCCGGCTTACGACATGCTGCCCATGCTATATGCACCGCTCCGTGGCGGGGAATTGCC
>JAPLQS010000033.1 GCA_026399575.1 Nitrosospira sp.
AGGACCGGAGTGGACGCACCTCTGGTGTACCGGTTATGACGCCAGTCGTATCGCCGGGTAGCTAAGTGCGGAAGAGATAACCGCTGAAAGCATCTAAGCGGGAAACTCGCCTCAAGATGAGACTTCCCGGGGGTTAAACCCTCCTAAAGGTTCGTCGAAGACCACGACGTTGATAGGTCAGGTGTGGAAGCGCAGTAATGCGTTAAGCTAACTGATACTAATTGACCGTGAGGCTTGATCCCATAACCTTGAGCAAGGTATATGGTGTTTGCCCTGATATAATCTCACCCTAATTTACTTCTTCCAGATTGTGGCTTGCGGCAGGACAGCAAGGATTTAACAGTCCTTGGTCTCCGTCACCAGCCATGATAAAAGTTACGCTTGGCGGCTATAGCGCTTTGGACCCACCCCTTCCCATCCCGAACAGGGTCGTGAAACGAAGTTGCGCCGATGATAGTGTGGATTACCCATGTGAAAGTAGGTCACCGCCAGGCACCTTACAATAAAAAAGCCCCGCTCATCTGAGCGGGGCTTTTTTATTGTTGAATCTCGCGCTTGTCTAGTCGTTGCGTGTCGGCGCC
The DNA here is from genome assembly GCA_026399575.1 of Nitrosospira sp. Classification (GTDB taxonomy): domain Bacteria; phylum Pseudomonadota; class Gammaproteobacteria; order Burkholderiales; family Nitrosomonadaceae; genus VFJL01. The sequence goes on from JAPLQS010000033.1 coordinate 582, forward strand.
AGTACGTCGCGGTTGCCGTTGCTTTGCATGGTGGAAACCAGGCCGGCACGCTCCATTTCCTCGATCAGCCGTGCTGCGCGGTTATAACCGATGCGCAGGTGCCGTTGTACCAGCGAGATCGAAGCGCGGCGTGACTTGAGCACCAGCGCGACCGCTTCATCGTAGAGCGGATCAGCTTCGCCACCTTCCGCTATGACTGAACTGCCGCTATCACTTGCATCGTTTTCTTCTTCGACTGAGTCAAGCACGCCATCCACATAGCGCGGCTCGCCGTGTTCCTTGAGATACTGCACTACCCGGTGTACTTCCTGGTCGGCGACAAAAGCGCCATGCACGCGTTGCGGGTAACCGCTGCCGGGTGGCAGATAGAGCATGTCACCTTGGCCCAGCAGGGCTTCGGCTCCCATCTGATCGAGTATGGTGCGCGAGTCCACCTTGCTGGACACCTGAAACGCCACTCGAGTCGGAATGTTGGCTTTGATGAGACCGGTAATGACATCCACCGAAGGTCGCTGAGTGGCAAGCAATAAGTGTACACCTGCGGCACGAGCCTTCTGCGCAAGTCTGGCGATCAACTGCTCGACTTTCTTCCCCACCACCATCATCAAATCCGCCAATTCATCGATCACCACCACAATCAGCGGCATTTCCTCCAGCGGCTCCGGGGCATCGGGCGTCAGACTGAACGGGTTGGTGAGAGGCTCCCCACTCTTGAGCGCATCACGAATTTTCTGGTTATAGCCACCGAGATTGCGCACACCCAGCGCCGACATCAGCTTGTAACGCCGGTCCATCTCGGCCACACACCAGCGCAGCGCGCTGGCTGCCTGTCGCATGTCAGTCACTACCGGTGCCAGCAGATGTGGAATGCCTTCATATACCGACAGCTCCAGCATTTTCGGATCTACCAGGATCAGGCGTACCTGTTCAGGGGTAGCTTTGTAGATGAGGCTCAGGATCATGGCATTGATTGCTACCGATTTGCCCGAACCGGTCGTTCCCGCCACCAGCACATGCGGCATTCTTCCCAGATCAGCCACCACCGGATGCCCGCCGATGTCTTTGCCCAGTGCGATAGTCAACGGCGATGCCATGTCGGCGTAAGCCTGCGAACTGAGAATTTCCAGCAGGCGCACTACCTGTCGCTTGGGGTTGGGGATTTCCAGCCCCATGGTGGTCTTGCCGGGTATGGTCTCGACCACGCGTATGCTCACCACTGATAGCGCTCGTGCCAGGTCTTTCACCAGGTTGATGATCTGGTTGCCCTTTACGCCTATGGCAGGTTCAATCTCGTAGCGGGTAATGACCGGGCCGGGATAGGCTGCCACTACTTTGACTTCCACGCCGAAATCAATCAGTTTGCGTTCGATCAGTCGTGAAGTGAACTCGAGCGTGTCCGTTGACAGTATTTCCACATCTTTGGCCGGTTCATCCAGCAGATGCAGCGGTGGCAAGGGTGAATCGGGCAAATCACCAAACAATGGCGTCTGCTTCTCTTTGCTGACACGCTGCGATTTGGGGATTGCGGTGGTAGCCGGCTCGATATGCAGCGGCGGGTATTCCTCAAAGCGTTTTTTTCCGACCCCGACCAATTCCTCACGCTTGCTTGCAGAGACCATCCCTGCGCGACGATCTTGCCGGTCCTGCCAACGGTGCCTGATGAAGAGAAAACTACCCTCGATCGCGCCACCCAGTTTCTCGATGAAGCGCAGCCACGATAAACCAGTGAACAGACTGAAACCAATTGCAATTGATATCAATAACGCCAAGGTTGCGCCGGTAAAACCAAGCGTTTGTGACAGATTGCTGCCAACTATCTCTCCCAGCATTCCGCCTGGTGCCTGCGGCAGCAGCGCTTTGAGCGTATAGAGTCGCAGCGCTTCAAAGCCACTGCTGGCAACCAGTAGCGCGATAAAGCCAGCGGCTGAAACAAATAACGGGCGCCGATCAAATATTCCGGCGACATCAATACGGCGGTAATTCCATGATGCCAGATAGAGAAAAAACAATACCCACCACCATGCCGAAACTCCGAAGAGAGACAGCAACAAATCCACCAGCCATGCGCCCATGCGTCCACCGGCGTTATGCACTTGGCCGCCGCTGCCACTGTGCGACCAGGCAGGATCAGTGCGGTCATAGCCATAAAATATGAGTACCAGATAAAGCGCGACACCGAGCAACGCGAGTCCGCTGGATTCGCGCAGTAGTCTGACGATCCTGGGCGGCAAGGGGTTGGGGTCCGGCTTTTTCGCCATCGTCTTATTGACGAAACTCATGAATGGTATTGAAACATTAGATCAGGGGAAAAGGTCTGATTATATAGGCAAAAGACAATGCCTGGCTCGTCAAGAGCCGGGTTGGTGCAGTGCCACTATGGAGATTGGTTCCATAGTGGCGCTTGGCATATGTTTTTTTTCATACCCTCTCAAGCTTCTCAATTTTCTCGTCCAGGACTTCGATCCAGTGCCTGACCGGCAGCGGAGTACCGCTTTGCAAATGCATCAGACAGCCGATATTGGCGGTAACGATCTGGACCGGATTGCCGGATTCCAGCGCTGCCAGCTTATTCTTCAGCAACTGCTGTGATAGTTCCGGCTGCAGGATGGAATAGGTGCCTGCTGATCCGCAGCACAGATGGGCGTCTGGAACAGCAGTCAATTCAAAGCCTGCCGTGATCAAAATTTTTTCCACGACATCGCGAATTTGCATGCCATGTTGCAGGGTACAAGGGGAATGGAAAGACAATTTTGATTTTTCAGTATCGAATGCCGAGTTGCTAAAGAGAGGGACTCCCTTGCCCATCTCGGCAGCGAGTATTTCACTGATATCTCGGGTCAGTTCAGAAATGCGCGCTGCTTTTTCCGCATATTTTGGATCATGCCGCAGTAGATGTCCGTATTCCTTCACCGTCACGCCGCACCCGCTGGCAGTCATGACGATGGCTTCCACCCCATGCCCGGCAGCATTGCCTGTTTTATTTTCCAGGAACGGCCACCAGGCATCCACATTGCGACGCATATGATCCAATCCTTCCTGCTGGGCATTGAGATGATACGAGACTGCGCCACAGCAGCCAGCATTTTGCGCCTTGATCAACGAGATGCCGAGTTTGTCCAGCACGCGTGCAGCAGAGCTGTTGATATTCGGCGCCAGCGCCGGCTGTACGCAGCCATCCAGCGCCAGCATTGTGCGTGGGTGCCGCAGCGCAGGCCACGTTCCAGGAGTGAGCGCTGCTGGCGGTATTGAGAGTTTAAGTCTGCCCGGCAGCAATGGACGGACAAGCCTTCCCAGCTTGAGCAGCGAGGCGAATACACCGGAATCAGGTAATGTTTGGCGCAATGCGTATCGCATGAGACTGGCTGTCACGGTGCGCCCCACTTGTTTTTCGACAATGCCACGGCCGATATCCACCAGACGACCATAACGCACCCCGGATGGGCAAACTGTCTCACAGGCACGGCAAGTGAGACAGCGATCCAGATGCAGTTGGGTTTTTTGTGTGACCGGCTGGCCTTCCAGTACCTGCTTGATCAGATAAATGCGGCCGCGCGGGCTATCCAGTTCGTCACCCAGCAATTGATAGGTTGGACAGGTAGCCAGGCAGAAGCCGCAGTGCACGCAGGCACGCAATATCGCCTCGGCTTCCTGTCCTTCGGGGGAATTCTTGATGAAATCGGCGAGATTGGTTTGCATTTAACCCAGATAATCCATTAGGCGGCTCTTCGAGCCTACGTGAGTGCTGGCGGCCAGTTTGTGGCCGTTTTCGCCGCTTGCTCGGCGTCCATAGATCAGGCTATGGCCTTCTCTCAACCGACAAAACTGTCTCGCAACCTGCCTCACCATCATCTCACGTCCTAACGGATTATCTGGGTTTATAACTCCGGATACATCCGGCCAGGATTGAGTATTCCCATGGGATCAAACTTTTCCTTCAGACGCCGGTGGATATTCATCATCTCCGCTGTGAGCGGATGAAATGCGGCTGCAGATGATTCACCATTGCGAAACAGTGTGGCATGACCGCCTGCAGTCTTTGCCGCTGCACGCACAGTTCCAGCATCCATCGCTGCATCGCTTATCAGCCAGCGTAACGCCCCGCCCCACTCAATCAATTGCTGTCCCGGCAACGATAGCGGTGGCGTGGTCGATTTCATGGACAAGCGCCATAGCGACTTGCCCGGCTGAAAAAACAGGTGGGTCTGTTCACGCACCGATTGCCAGAAGGCTGCAGCTTCAGCTACCTCTTCACCGCCCAGTTTCATATGCGCCGCATGCACCGCGGCTTCAGCACCGGAAAGGCGCAGGGTGAGCGCGTCATTGCAAAAACAGGTTGCGGAAATCGGCAGTGGTTTGCCTGCCCATAGATTCATCTTTTCGATTGCTACGGCTTGTTTCATCTGCAGGCTCAGCGTCATTTCCATTGGCGGCAGCGGTAGCACTTTGAGTGAAATCTCCAGCAACAGACCCAGAGTTCCCATCGAGCCCGTCATCAAACGCGAAATGTCGTAACCCGCGACATTTTTCATTACCTGCCCGCCGAAACGCAAGTCATCTCCCCTGCCATCAAGCATGCGTACGCCCAGCACAAAGTCGCGGACTGCGCCGACGGATGCCCGGCGCGGACCAGACAATCCGGCGGCAATACAGCCGCCGAGCGTGGCAGCGGCACCAAAATGCGGCGGTTCAAAAGCCAGCATTTGGCGATGTTTGTGTAATTGCGCTTCCAGATCAGTCAGACGGGTGCCGGCGCGGGCAGTCACCACCAGTTCGGTCGGTTCGTAAGCGACGATGCCGCTGTAAGCCGTGACATCAAGCATGCAGATGTTTTGTCCGACAATACGGTTGCCATAAAACTCCTTGCTGCCCCCGCCGCATATCTGTAACGGTACTTTACGTTCGGCGGCGACACGAATGGTGCCGGCAAATTGGTCGATGAGATTTTGCATGAATTTTATGGGTTCGCGAGGGCTGCAGTTCGATCGACCGTTCAGAATCTTGGCAGCTCCGGAAATCTTTCCTCGCCGCGATGCACGTGCATCGCGCCGTGCTCTGCACAACGGCGCAGCGTTGGCACGGCTTTGCCGGGATTCAACAAACCTTCGGGATCAAAAGCCGCTTTTACCGCATGAAATATTTCCAGCTCTGCGCTGCCAAACTGTGAACACATCTGGTTGAGTTTCTCGATGCCGACGCCATGCTCGCCAGTGATGGTTCCGCCGGTCGCAATGCACATTTCCAGTATTTTTGCGCCAAATTCTTCGGTCTTTTCCAGTTCACCAGGCCGGCTGGCGTCGTACAGAATCAATGGATGCAGATTGCCGTCGCCGGCGTGAAATACATTCATGCAGCGCAGGCCGTATTCTGCAGAAAGCTTTTCAATGCCATCCAACACGTGCGCCAAACTCTTGCGTGGGATGGTGCCATCCATGCAGTAGTAGTCCGGTGAAACGCGTCCTGCCGCCGGGAATGCGGCTTTACGCCCAGCCCAGAATTTGAGCCGCTCGGCTTCATCGCGGGAGGTCCTGATTTCGATGGCGCCGCTCTGCCGCATGATTCCATCAATGTGCCGAATTTCATCCGCCACTTCCTCTGCCGTGCCATCGGCTTCGCATAACAGGATCGCGGCCGCCTCGAGGTTGTAACCGGCATGGACGTACTCTTCCACTGCATGGGTGGCGACTCTATCCATCATTTCCATGCCGGCAGGAATGATGCCGGCGCCGATCACGTTTGCCACTGCATCACCTGCTTTGCGGATGTCATCGAAAGCAGCCATCACCACCTGGGCTTTTTCCGCACTGGGGGTAAGTTTCACCGTGATCTCGGTGACGATGCCCAGCATGCCCTCACTGCCAGTCATGAGCGCCAGCAGATCATAGCCCGGAGCATCCAGGCCGGCGCCGCCGATTTCAAGACGTTCGCCGGCCATGGTCACCACCCGCAACTGGAGGATATTATGCACGGTGAGTCCATATTTCAGACAATGCACTCCCCCCGAGTTTTCCGCCACGTTGCCACCGATCGAACAGGCGATTTGCGAAGAAGGGTCGGGCGCGTAATACAGGCCATAGGGTGCCGCTGCTTCACTGATGGCAAGATTGCGCACCCCAGGTTGCACCCGTGCGGTGCGTGCTATTGGATCAACTTCAAGTATCCGTTTCAGTTTGACAAGTGACAGCAAGACGCCCGCTGCATGGGGCAATGCGCCACCGGACAGCCCGGTACCCGCTCCTCGCGCAACGACCGGGGTTTTCGACATATGGCAGATGCGCAGAATCCTGATAACCTCATCTTCGCTTTGCGGCAGTGCCACGATCATTGGAGTTTGCCGATAAACCGATAACCCGTCGCACTCATAGGGTTTCAAATCTTCGCTCTCATACAGCACCGCTTCAGGTGGCAGAAAAGTGCGCAGATTATTGACGAGTTCGAGTGGACGCATGGTGGGGTTTATTGAATCTCGTGATTTGCCAGCATTTCCAATGCGCGTACCATTGCTGAGCTATCCCATTTGGCGCCACCGTGAGCAATGCAAGTGTTAAGCAGTTCCTGGGTGGCGGCGGTGTTGGGCAGACTTATTCCGAGTGCTTGCGCGCCGGAAAGCGCAAGATTCAAATCTTTCTGGTGCAGTTCGATGCGGAACCCCGGATCGAATGCGCGCTTGAGCATACGCTCGCCGTGGATCTCCAGCACGCGCGATGAGGCAAATCCGCCCAGCAAAGCCTGGCGTACCTTGACCGGATCGACTCCGGCCTTGGAGGCAAACAGCAATGCTTCTCCCACTGCTTCGATAGTGAGTGCGACGATGATCTGATTGGCGATCTTGCAGGTCTGACCGGAGCCGTTGCCCCCTATCAAGGTAACGCTCTTGCCCATCAGCTCGAAAATGGACTGCAATTTCTTGAACACCATTTCCGTGGCGCCTACCATGATGGTCAGCGTTGCATTGTTGGCACCTGCTTCGCCCCCCGATACTGGTGCGTCCGCATAATCACAGCCGAGCTGGTTGATATTGGCGGCGAACCTCTTGGTTTCAATGGGGGAAATGGAGCTCATGTCCACCACGGTCTTGCCCGTGCTTAATCCTTGCGCTACACCGTTCTCCCCAAACAGTACGTTTTCTACATCCGGAGTATCTGGCAGCATGGTGATGATGATGTCGGCGTTCTGCGCCACTTCTCTGGGCGAGGTGCACGCCTTGCCGCCCTGCTTGAGTAACTCTGTCGGTACACCGCTGCGGGAATGCAGGAACAGCGTATGCCCACCCTTGATAAGATTCCCGGCCATGGGTTTGCCCATGATGCCAAGACCGATGAAGCCGATTTTCGCCATGCCCGCATTCTCCGGAAAAATACTACGCCGACCATTTCACCTGCATCACGTTGATGCGGCCCAGTATTGTGGCATTTTAACGGCTGACCATGGTCGTTGGGTGAAAACCTTGACCGGTCTTTCATGTATAAGGTGCGTAAACTGCACGGGATAAGCTGTTATGCAATTTCGGCCAAAATGAATCGAAATAATTTATCATTCACCGGGTCAATGTCAACGAGGAAATCGGAATGAGGAAATTTCAATGCGGTGTGTGTGGTCACATCTATGACGAAGCAGTCGGCGACCCGGAGCATGGCATTGCAGCCGGCACCCGCTGGGAGGACATTCCGGAGGACTGGGTCTGTCCTGAGTGCGCTGTGGCCAAGGCGGGTTTTGAAATGGTAGAGGTTTGAGCATGAGCCGGCAGCCTGTGGTTATTGTCGGCAGCGGGCTTGCGGGTTACACCGTGGCGCGCGAGCTGCGTAAACTGGACACTGAAGCACCCGTCCTGATTCTTTCCGCAGATCATGGCGGATTCTACTCCAAACCGATGCTGTCCAACGCGCTGGCTGCAGGCAAATCACCGGAATCGATACTGAATGCCGACGCGGCGAAGATGGCTGAGCAACTGAAAATGACGATACGTCCGCATAGCCGGGTAATGGCTATCGAGCGATCAAGCAATACCCTGGTCTTGCAGGACGGGGAGAGGCTGTCCTACGGTCAGCTTGTTCTGGCTCTGGGTGCCGATCAGATCCGTCTGCCGCTGGAAGGAAGCGGGGTGGAGGCAATATTGTCGGTGAACGATCTCGATGATTACCGCCGTTTCCGTGTTGCGCTGGAAGGGAAGAAGGAAGTGGTCATTCTTGGTGCCGGGTTGATCGGCTGTGAATTTGCCAACGACCTCGCGATAGCGGGTTATCGGGTGCACCTGATCGATATCAGCACCTGGCCTTTGGGCCGACTCCTGCCGCAGGCTGGCGGTGCTTTCCTGCAGAACAAGCTGGAAGCTGCCGGTGTGGTTTTTCACTTGGATGTCTCTGTCCAGCGTGTGGAACGAGTGAATGGGCGTTTGCATCTGACTCTTGCCAACGGCGGCATCATGGAGACAGACGTTGTGCTGTCGGCAGTCGGACTACGTCCACGCATCGCGCTGGCTGAAGCAGCCGGTATCAAGGTCAATCGTGGCATCGTGGTGGATCGGGCGCTACAAACCCAGGACGCGAATATTTATGCGCTGGGCGACTGCGCGGAAGTGGCGGGCAGGGTGCTGCCATTCGTCATGCCGATCATGCATGCTGCCCGTGCTCTTGCAGCGACCCTTGCAGGTACCCCGACATCGGCACGCTACCCTGCCATGCCGGTGTTAGTGAAGACCCCGGCCTGCCCGGCCGTGGTGTCACCACCTGACGCTGGCGCGAAAGGTGAGTGGAAAACTGAAGAAGACACAGATGGAGTTAAAGCACTGTTTCAAGACGTGGAAGGCAATCTACTGGGTTATGCATTACTGGGTGCTGCAACCAAGGAGAAGAACGCACTTGCCCCACAGTTGCCGCCAGTTATGGAGTAAGTCTGCAGCAAGCGTTATGCTAATTTGAGAGTACCATAGTCACAGATGCAACGACCGATAACAGGATTTGGGCATGATGAGCAGGGAGATCCGATCGCGATTCTCAGCTGCGGGCATCCACAGCATGTGCGGCATACCCCGCCATTTATCAATCGACCCTGGGTCACGACCGAACAGGGTCGCAGCAGCATGCTGGGGACAGCGCTTGATTGCGTCAGATGCGATAGATTCGAGCTGCCGGATGGGTTTGTTTCGTACAAGCAGACGCCTGTTTTTACCGAGGAAACAATTCCTGCCGGCTTGAAGAAAGATCACTCGACAAAAACCGGCGTCTGGGCAAAAATTATTGTTATACAAGGCAAGCTTCGTTATCGCGTAGGTGCTCTGGGAACAGATATGGAATTATCCCAGGACAAGCTCGGAATTGTGGTGCCAGAAGTTTTGCACAGCGTGGAGCCTTTGGGTGAGGTGCGTTTTTTTGTCGAATTCTACAAGAAGTCGGGCTGAGTCTCCGACAATGTCGTAACAATGGCGGCGTGTCGATCAGGCAACATCCTGATTGAGTCCTGCTTGTTTCTTCAGTTGCTTGTAAGGGAACCGGGAAGAAGAAATCAAAAGCTTGAATCGTGAAAGGAGAGAGGCATGATTGATTCAGATTCATTTGAATCGTTGCTAAGTTGCAACACAGTTGAAGAACTTCATGCCACCACTGCTGCCGTCAGCAAGCAGATGGGGTTTGAGTATTTTCTTTATGGCGTGCAGGTAAATACTTCACTTACTCGGCCTTATCAGTTCATTCTGAATGGTTATTCCAAGCAATGGCGGGAGCGCTATGTCGAGATGAATTACCAGGAAATTGACCCAACAGTTCGCCATTGCATCACGAGTGTGGTTCCCATCACTTGGAGCAGCAAGGTCTTTAAGGAGCCTACCGGCGCCAAACTTCTAGGCGAAGCGAAAGAGGCTGGTTTAAGACATGGAGCCAGTTTTGCCGTACACGGCGGACGTGGGGAGACGGCGATGTTAAGTCTGGCCACTTGCAGAGCAGCACGTGAGGCCGAAAGCGATATTGCTGCCAGCATGGCGCAGGGTCAACTGCTGGCATGCTATTTACATGAGGCCGTGCAGCGTATCGTGCTGGCTCAGGGACCATTAAAGATTCAGAAAGTCAGCCTGACGCCACGCGAGAAAGAGTGCCTGTTATGGGCAGCCGAAGGCAAGACCGCCTGGGAGATTGGCGCCATCATCAATACTTCCGAGCGCACCGCGGTGTTTCACCTGCAGAACGCAGCAAATAAAATGGGGGTAAAAAACCGCCAACATGCCGTCTCGCGGGCGGTGTCGCAGGGCTTGATCTCACCCTAAATTTTGACCGCCACCTCCGTTCTCTCCAGCCCATCCCCGGCCAGAGATGGTGCCAAAGGCGGGCGAGTGAAACAAAAGCAGGTCACTCTCGTCCCGTAATTCACTAAAAATCCCCTGTAATTCAAGCTTCACAAAAACCTGCCAAGTCTTATTCGACAAGGCTCTCGGTCAGTCTCAGGCAGATTGCCCTGTAAGATTTGACAGCTAGACCAGCTTTTCACTATGTCGTTTCATAGCCCCATCGTCAATCAACAGGGGGCTGAAATGGAACAGATCATGCTGGCGCAACACCGGGACGGGTCGCTCAATCATCAGACCACCACAGCCATGTACCGGCTGCGGCACGATGTTTTTCATGATCGGCTGGGTTGGGATGTCGTGAGCGACAACGGCATGGAACACGATGAATTTGACGAGCTTGATCCGGTTTATTTGCTGGCCAAGAAGGATCTGGAAGTGAGGGGTTGTTGGCGCCTGCTGCCAACTACCGGTTCTTATATGCTCAAAGATGTCTTCCCGCAGTTGCTGCATGGTCAAGCCGCTCCGCAACGCCATGATGTGTGGGAATTGAGCCGGTTTGCGGTTGCCACCGATGCAACAGAAGAAGCCGGGTTTGGCTTGAGCAAATTGCCTGTCGAAATGCTTCGCTTGGCCGTGCGATTCGCCAAAGAAAATGGAATCCGTCGCTATGTCTCAGTAACCAGCGTAGCGGTAGAAAGGTTGTTCAAGAAACTGGGAGTGAGTGCTACTCGCCTGGGTGCTCCCATTAAAATCGGCCGGGTCCTGACCGTTGCCTGCACCCTGGAAATTGATGAGATCACTGAATTTGCACTGTTCGGCACTCTGCCTGAACACGCACACAGGGAGGCAGTATGAATATTCTCATGCTGGCCGATGAGCCGGATATGCGGCAGCTTCTTAACAAGCTGTTGGTAAAAACGGAACATCATTTAACCCGTCGCAAGCTTGATGACGGGGCCTTGGAGATCCATCTCGATGATTACGACATGGTACTGGTAGATGGCAATGTATGTGATTGCACTCAGCAGGCGAATCTGCTGGGCTGGATTCGGGAAACCAAGCGACGTTATCCGCACCTGCCGGTGGCAGTGATGAACTGTGTGGGGTCGCAGATACCCTCCGAAAATCGAAGA